>NZ_JBEYFP010000039.1:0-24729 GCF_040634455.1 Kitasatospora sp. NPDC007106 | reverse complement strand
GCCGCCCCGCCCCCCGCGCTGCCGCCGGCCCGCCCGGTCGCCGACCCGGCCGCCGAGAGCGCCGCCGTTCGCTCCGCCCTCGCCGCCGTCGTCGCCGACCTGGAGGCCCGCGCCGCCCGGGCCGGCGGCGCCGCCGCGGACGTGCTCACCGCCCAGGCGATGATCGCCGCCGACCCGGCGCTCGCCGACCGGGCCACCGAACTCGTCGCCGCCGGCACCGACGGCCCGCACGCCGTCACCGCCGCCTACCAGGGCTTCCGCGAGGCCCTGCTCACCGCCGGCGGCTACTTCGCCGAGCGCGCCGCCGACCTCGACGACCTCCGCGACCGCGCGGTCGCCCGGCTGCTCGGACTGCCGATGCCCGGCCTGCCCGACCCCGGCCACCCGTACGTCCTGGTCGCCGACGACCTCGCCCCCGCCGACACCGCCGAACTCGACCCCGCCCGGGTCCTCGCCCTGGTCACCGTCCGCGGCGGCCCCACCAGCCATACCGCGATCCTCGCCAAGGCCCTCGGCCTGCCCGCCGTCGTCGGCTGCCCCGGCGCCGCCGGACTGCAGGACGGGCGGACGGTGCTCGTGCTCGCCGCCGACGGCGCCGTCCACCCGGATCCCGTGCCGGAGGCCGTCCGGCATGCGGCCGAGCGGCAGCGGGCCCGCCGGGAAGCGGCCGCCCGCAGCTCGGGGCCCGGACGCACCGCCGACCGGCACCCCGTCGCGCTGCTCGTCAACCTGGGTGCCGCGCACGAACTGACCGCCGCGGCCGCCGCCGACTCCGAGGGCGTCGGCCTCTTCCGCACCGAGTTCCTCTACCTCGACCGGGCCGAGGCCCCCGGCGCCGCCGAGCAGACCGCCGCCTACCGGGCCGTCTTCGAAGCCTTCGCCGGACGCCGCGTCACCGTCCGCACCCTGGACGCCGGCGCCGACAAGCCGCTGCCCTTCGCCACCGCCGCCGACGAGGAGAACCCCGCCCTCGGCGTCCGCGGCCTGCGCACCGCCACCCGCGACCCGCAGCTCCTGGAGACCCAGCTCGCCGCGATCGCCGCCGCCGCCCGCGGCAGCGGCGCGGACGTCCGGGTGATGGCCCCCATGGTGTCGCTGCCCGCCGAGGCCGCCGCCTTCGCCGGCCGGGTCCGCGCCCACGGCCTCGCCCTCGCCGGCGCGATGGTCGAGGTGCCGGCCGCCGCACTGCGCGCCGACCGGCTCGCCGAGGTCTGCGACTTCCTCAGCATCGGCACCAACGACCTCGCCCAGTACGCCTTCGCCGCCGACCGCACCCTCGGCGCCCTCGCCGAGCTGCTCGACCCCTGGCAGCCGGCCCTGCTCGACCTGGTCGCGGCCGCGGCCGGGGGCGCCGCCGCGCACGGCGTCCCGGTCGGCGTCTGCGGGGAGGCGGCGGCCGACCCGGACCTCGCGCTCGTCCTCGTCGGCCTCGGCGTCACCGGGCTGTCCGCCGCACCCTCCTGCCTGCCCGAGGTCCGCGCCGCGCTCGCCGGGCACACCCTCGCCGACTGCCGCCGCCTCGCCGGGCTCGCCCGCAGCGCCCCCGACGCGGCGACGGCGCGGGAACGGGTGCGCGGCTCGCTGCGGACGGCCGGGGGCTGACCCACCCCCGTCGGCGGTGCGTCAGCCGCGCCAGGCGGGGGCCGTCGCCAGGGCCCGGAGCTGGTCCACGGTGAGGGCGGGGGCGCCCGGCAGGAAGGTGCGGGCGTCGGGGCCGTTCCACTCGTTGACGGTCACCCGGGTGCCGTCCGCGTGCAGGGCCTCGGCGTTCCACTGCACCTCCGGGCCGTCCGTCCCGTCGGACTCCCGGTGGGCGCCGGCCACCACCGAGGTGCCGTCCGCGGTGTGCGTCAGCTCCGGGCCCCGGCCGGACTCGAACGTCCCCCGCGGGTCGGACTGCTCGCCCTCCTGCCAGTGCGGCTCGACGTCGACGGTCACCCAGCTCGTCCGGCCGTCCAGCGAGACCTGCAGCCGCACCCGGCCGGGCATCGCGAGGCCGTCGGCCGGGCCGGCCACCGCGCCGGACGGCAGCAGCTTCGCCACCGCGTCGTGCAGCGCGGCCGTCGGCGGCAGGGTCACCCCGGGCTTCGGCGGGTCGGTGACCCGCACGCCGTCGAACGTGACGTCCCAGACGCTGCTCGTCACCACCGCGACCGCCTGCTCGGTGCTGAGCGGGGGCTCCGGCCGACCGTCCCGGTTGTAGGTGTCGACCCGTACCTGGCGCCCGTCCGGCCTGGTGTACGAGGCGACCAGGACCTTGCCCGCGCCGGACCGCTCCGGCAGCAGCACGTTCACCATCAGGACCGACCCGTCGGGCCGCACCGTGCGGCTGCAGCTGAGCGTCGGCCGCTCCGACGGGTCGAAGCAGTGCGCACCGCGCGAGGCCTCGGTCACCGGCGTGGCGATCCGGTCGACGCCGAGGCTGATCTGCCCGCCGGTGTGCGCCGTCTCGAGGTCGACGACGGCGGACGGCCCCCTCTTCACGTCGCCCTCGTTGCCGGTGAAGCCCATGGCGCCGGTGACCCGGCCGCTCGGCAGCAGCGAGACCAGCGCGTCGCGCATGTACTCCCCGCTGACGGAGGACCGGGGCTGCGCGGCCGGCGCGCGGTCGCCGTGCAGGGCCGGCAGCGAACCGGCGGCCAGCACGGCCGCGGCGACCGCCGCCGCCCCGGCCAGCACGGCGGCCCGGCGCCGCCTGCGCCGGCGCACTCCGCGGGTCGCCGCACCCTGGGCGAAGGCCAGGGCGTTCGGTTCGGGGGCCAGGTCGGCCGCCGACCGCAGGGCGGTGGTGAAGCTCTCCTCGACGGGCATCGTCGTTCTCCGCATCCTCTCGTACTGCAGGTCGTCGGTCAGGGGTGGACGAGCGCGTCGAGGTCCTCGCCGAGCACCGTCCGCATCCGGGCCAGCGCCCGGCTGCTGCGCGAGCGCACCGTGCTGGGGCTCAGCCGCAGCACCGCCGCGGTCTCCTCCGCGCTGCGGTCCTCCCAGTAGCGGAGCACCAGCACCGCCCGGTCCTGGGGCGGCAGTTCGCCGAGCGCCTGCAGCAGGGTCACCCGCAGCGCCGGGTCCGGCGCGGCCTGCGCCGTCTCGGCGAAGGTGTCCGTCACGTGCTCGCTGCTGCTGCGCCGCCTGCGGTAGGAGAGGAAGGTGTTGACCAGGACGGTCTGCGCGTACCCCGCCGGGTTCGCCATCCGGGACACCTTGCGCCACCGGCCGAACAGCCGGCCGAGCGCCTCCTGCGCCAGGTCCTCGGCGAGGTGCGCGTCACCACCGGTCAGCAGGTAGGCCGTTCTGACCAGGTGGTGCCCCCTCGCCGCAGCAAAGTCGAGGAAGGCCGGCGGCTCAGTGGGCGCCGGACGCGTCGTCGTTGTGCGGTCCATGACCTTCTAACGCGGTGGGGCGGGCACCGCGTCCCACCGGATTCCGCACGGATGTCCGGGCGGGCTGGCAGACTGGCCGCTCCGAAGGCGGGGGAGAGGAACGCGGGCCATGGCGGGGAACACTGCGGACGGTGCGGATACGAGTCCGGTCAGCCGTCAACTGGCCTTCGTGGAAGCCGAGGTGCACAGCCAGCTGCGGATCCGCACCCGGCGACGGGACACGGACCGCAGGCGCGCCTTCGGACTGCAGATCTCCACGGTGAGCCTCTCGGCGGTGATCACCGTGCTGCTCGGCGTCCAGGTCGGCCAGCCGGCCCGGCAGTGGCTGTCCGACGTCGCCCTCGGCCTCGGTGCGGCGATCACCGTGCTCGCCGCCTGGCAGGCCTTCTTCTCGCACCGCGCGCTCTGGCTGCAGCGCTCCGACACCGTGCACCGGCTGGCCGCGCTGGAGCGCCGGCTCGCCTTCCACCGCGCCGGGCTCGCCGGGGCCGAGCCCGAGCCCGCGCAGGTGGCGGAGTTCCTGGCCGCGTACGAGGAGATCGTCCAGGCCGACCACGACTCCTGGACGCGGGTACGCAGCGTCTCCGACCCGCAGGTGGCGCTGCCGCCCGGTCCGGTGCCGCCGCAGGGGCGCGAGCTTCTGACCGACCGTCAGGATGCCACCGGCTGACCGGAGACGGCCCGGCTCAGTGGTCGGCGCCGAGCCGGGCGGCCAGGTGCCCGGGCAGCGGGTACGGAGTCTCGGCCGGGATCAGCGCGTCGGCGAGGTCGGTGCGGCCGTCGCGGACGAGTGCCCGGGCCTCGTGCGCCAGCGCGGTCACATCGGTGATCCCCAGGATCCAGTGGTCGACGTAGCCGGCCACCGCCCGCCCGGACAGGCCGAGTTGCAGGGCGCGGTGCTCCAGCGCACCGAGCCGGGTGGAGCGCTCCGGGTCCCACTGCACCCGGACGGGGCTGGTCGCCAGCTCCGCGCGCCACTCCTCCGCGGTGGCGTGGCAGCGCCGGTCGTGGTGGCTGGGGCAGGCCAGCGCGAGGGCCTGCTCGAAGCCGTCCCGGCTGATCCGGACGGCCAGCACCCGCTCCTGGCCCGGCTTGGACGCCCAGCCCGAGCGGTACATCATCCAGCGGAACGAGGGCTTGATCCAGGTCATCCGCTCCCGCTTGAACGGGGGCACGAAGGTGCCCGCCGCGAGCGCCGCCTCCGCGATCTCCACCGGGTACGCCTGGTAGACGGTCAGGCTCCGGTCGTCGTGGGCGGCCCGGACGGCGCGGAACGGCTGATCGGTCACTCGGACTCCAGGGCTGTGCGCGGACATCCCGCGGAGCCTATGCGCGGCGCCCCGGGCGGTCATCCCGATTTCGGCCCGTCCGCGGCAGCCGGCCGATCGCGGCGGCCGGATGGCCGCCGTCGGCCGTGCACCACCAGACGGCGGCGTCGGAGTGCCGGAGGGCGTGCAGGCCGAGGCCGTGGTCGGGGCAGAGCGGCAGGGCCCGGCGGTCGCGCTCCATCAGGCTCTCCTGGACGTGCGCGGCGACGGCCGCCACCGCCGTGACCGGGTCGCCGCCGGCGCAGACGGGCAGGCCGCCGCCGTGCAGCCAGCCGTCCGCCAGGACGACGCCCGCGGAGGGCGGGTACCAGGCGTCCTGGACGACCAACCGGGCCCCGGGACCCCCGGCCCCGGGGAGATCGCGCAGGACGGGCTCCAGCGCCCGGCGCAGGGTCTCCAGCCGCTCCGGCACCAGGTCGAAGCCGGGCTCGAAGCCGGCCTCGGCGAGCAGCCGTGCGGCGAGGTCGGCGGCTTCGGCCGGCGGGACGTCGGCCGGTCGGCGTTCCACCGCCTCGCGGACCGCCGGGCCCCGGTGGCCGAGGTCCAGCAGCGCGCAGCCGAGCGCGGCGGCGTCGGCCGCCGCCAACGGGCCCTCGCCGCGCAGACCGCGGTGCAGCCGGACGCAGAGCGCCTCCACCGGATCGTCCACGGGATCGTCCGTGACGTCGCCCACGGGATCAGCGGGCCGGCGCCCAGTGGGCCGGGCGGTCCAGGCCGGCCGGCAGCCGGGTCGCGGCGTCGCCGCGGGCGGCGTTGACCTGCGACTGGGTGAGGAAGACCGCGCCGGTGAGATCGGCCCCGCTCAGGTCCGCGTCCCGCAGGTCGGCCCCGATGAGGTCGGCGCTGCGCAGGTCGGCCTTGCGGAGGTCGGCGGCGATCAGCAGCGCCCCGCGCAGGTTGGCGCCGCGCAGGTTCGCGCCCTTGAGACGGGCGCCCATCAGGTCGGCGCCGCGGTGGTTGCGGGTGCGGCCGGGCACGCCGGCCCGGACGAGCTCGCCGACCCGCAGCAGCAGGGCGTTGACCTCCTGGCGGACCGCGGGGACGTCCAGCGCGGTGATCTCCTCGGCGGTACCGAGGGTGAGCCGCTCGGTGGCGTCGAAGGCGCGCTGCAGCTCCTCGTGGACGGGACGGGCGGCGGGCAGGGCGAGGCCCTCGGCGAGGTAGTGCAGCAGCTCCTGCAGCTGCCGCAGCACGGGGAACACGGCGAACATCCGCCGGGCCGAGCCCGGGTCCTGCCGCCAGTCCTCGCCGCCGAAGGTGATCTGCGAGACCTTCTGGCCCGCGCCGAAGCACTCGAAGACGGTGCAGCCGCGGTAGCCCGCCTCCCGCAGCCGGGTGTGGATGCCGCAGCGGAAGTCGGCCTGCAGATTGGTGCAGGGGGTGCCGGCGTCCTTGGTGGCGGCGAAGTCCGAGGAGGCGGCGAACGGCAGGGCCACGCAGCACAGGCCGAAGCAGCGCGAGCAGTCGGACCGCAGGTCGGGGCGGTCCGGGGCGGGCGCGGGGGAGGGCTTCCGGCTGGCCAACGTGGGTCGTCTCCTCGGTGCGGACGTGCTCGGTACCCGACCATTCTCGCCGATCGGACCCGGACCCCGGACCGTCACACCCCGACCCGGGGCCGGTCACTCCTCGTCGAGGAGGACCTGGAGCTGCTTGAGCTTGCCGGTGGTGGAGACGACGGCGGTGACGGGCTGCTTGCCGACCACCCCCGCCCTGCGTGCGGCGTGGACGAACTTCTCCAGTTCGTCGAAGGTCAGGTTCTTCGAGGCCCCGCTGAACTTCAAGGGAACTGTCATACCGTCATTGTGCGCGGGGCCGGGTGCGGGCGACCGGTGCCGAGGCGCGTGTCGGGTACGCGTGTTGGGCGCGGATGCCGGCTTCACTCCCCGTACAGGGCCGCGAGCCGGGGAAGGCGCCGGGCGGTCTCCGCAGGGTCGTCGAAGTCCCAGTCGAAGACGATCTCCGGGTAGGCGATCGTGTAGCAGTCGCCGGACATCTGCTCGCCGGTGGCGGCGAGATGGGCGTCCCAGGCGAGACCCAGCGTGCGTTCGCAGTCCAGGTCCGCGCGGTTCGCCGCTGCTTCGCGGACGGACGGCAGCTCGGCGAGCGAGTCCGGAGAGGCGACGGCCCGCTCGAATACCTCCCGGCCCTGGACGATCAGCCAGCCGCGGAAGTAGTCGAAACCGTCGTCCGAGCAGCCGCCGTTGATCAGGTACGCGGCACCCCACAGGTCGCCGCGGTACGACTCCGCCATCGCGTCCCACAGCAACTGCTGTGCGGCGAGGATCTCCTGCCGCGGCCGGACGGCGAGCAGGGCGGTGGCCCGCTCGACCACGGCCCCGGCGTCGTCCGGGCCCGGCCGGCGCGCTGCTTCGATCAGGTCCCAGAACTGCTGCTCGTCCATGGCCCGGAGCATGCCGTACCGCTCTGACAGGGCCGCCGCGGAGCCGGTCAGCCGGCGGCCAGTGCGGCGGCGATCAGGGCGGCCGTCTCCACGGCGTGCGCCTCGTCGCGGTAGCGCGTCCGCGGCCAGAAGAAGCCGCGCAGGCCGTCCTTGGGATTGCGCGGCACCACGTGGACGTGCAGGTGCGGCACCGACTGGCTGATCCGGTTGTTCGCGGCGACGAAGCTGCCGGCCGCCGCCATCGCCGTCTCGACGGCCGCGGCGATCCGCTGGACCCGGGCGAAGTACGGCCCGATCTCCTCCGGCAGCAGGTCGGTCAGCGTCGGCACGTGCCGCCGCGGCACCACCAGGACATGGCCGGGGAACAGCGGGCGGTGGTCCAGGAAGGCGACCGCGGCCTCGTCCTCGAACACCCGGTGGGTGTCCGCCCCGCCCGCCACGACCTCGCAGAAGATGCAGCTCATGCCGGTGATTGAAGGGCATCCGGCAGCCGGGCGGCGGCAGGGTCGACGGCGTGTCGCATCCGGTCGTACGCGGGGTCGACCGTCCCGAACAGCCGGTCCCACACGGTGGTGTAGAAACCGAAGTTCACGCCCGGGTCGAGGTGATGGCCGACGTGGAACATCGGCAGCGCCACCCAGCGGAACACCGGCCAGCGCCGGACCCGGGCCGGCAGCGGCTCCACCCCGAGGTGGCCGAGCAGCCCGAACACCAGGTTGAGCAGGACGAACCCGCCCAGGGCGAGCGCCGACAGCTCCCACACCGTCAGGATCGCCAGCCAGGCGCCGCCGAAGCCCAACGCCTCCAGCGGGTGCAGCACGAACAGCGTCGACGGCCGCGGATCCGGGTAGCGGTGGTGGAGCTCGTGGGCCAGCCGGTACAGCCGGCGGCGGTGCGCGATCCAGTGCGCGGCGTACGCCAGGACGTCCATGACCAGGGTGAACGCCAGGAGTTCGAGCAGCACCCGCGGACCGGTCGAGGCCGAGAGGGTGACCAGGCCCGCCTTCCACAGTGCCCACCCGGCCACCCCCACACCGCTGTTGATCAGCAGGGCGACCACCGTCAGGGCGACCTCCGCCCCGGTCACCGGGCCGGGCGGCGGGGCCACCCGGCGGTCCCCGTAGCGCCGCACCAGCGCCCGCCCGGCGGCCACCGCCGCGACGAACAGCACCGCGTTGAGCAGCAGCGCCCCCGCCACCACCTCGCCCGCACCCAGCCGGGCCGCCCACCCCAGGAATCCGTCCACCGGCCCAGCCTGCCACGCGGTCCCGACGCGCGGGAGCCTGTGAGCGGCGGTCACAGGATGATCGCCTGTCTGGTTGCCGCCGCGGCACCGGCACACGATGGCCCGGCCGAGATCCGTCGTCCGTGCGCCCGTGAAGGGCCTTTCGAAGGGGTGTGAGGGCCGTGACCAGTGTGTCCGCGTCGCCGCCGAGTGCCGAGCCCGCGGCGCAGCCGTTCGACCGGCTGCGCTACGCCGGGGTGTTCCTGCTGCTGTTCCTGTTCGGCACCGAGACCTTCCTGGTCTCGCCGCTGCTGCCGACGATCGCCGACTCGATCCGGGTCAGCGAGGCCGCCGCGGCTTCCGGCGTCACCGCGTACGTGCTGGTGTACGCCGTGGCCGCCCCCTTCCTCGGGCTGCTCAGCGACCGGTTCGGACGGCGGCGCACGCTCGTCGCCGGAACACTGCTCTTCGTCCTGTCCAACGCCGCGGCAGCGCTCTCCACCGGGCTGACCCCGCTGGTCCTCTCCCGGGCGGTCGCCGGACTGGCCGCCGCCGCGGCCGGACCGGCGATCTGGGCGCACATCGCGGAGACCGCACCGGACGCCGTCCGCGGCCGCGCGCTCGGTCTCGGCATGGCCCTGTTCTCCGCCGGCCAGGTCGTCGGGGTGCCGCTCGGCGGCTTCCTCGCCGGGCTGGCCGGGTGGCGCTCCGCGTTCTGGGCGCTCGCCGTCGGGACGGCCGCCGCCGTGCCGCTGCTGCTGAAGCAGGTCCCGGCGGGCGGGAGCGCGGCACCGGCGGACGGGCGCGGCAGTGCGGTACGGGCCGTGCTCGCGGGCTGGGCCGATCCGGCGCTGCGGCGCGCACTGCTGGTCAACACCGTCTTCCACGCGGCGAACCTGGGCGCGTACACGTTCCTGGGGGCGGTCCTGGTGCAGCGGTTCGACCTGTCGGTGGAGGCGCTCGGACTGGTCGGTGTGCTGGTCGGCGCCGGCAGCGTCGTCGGATCGCTGCTCGGCGGGCGGCTCGGCGACCGGGCGCGGGCCGCCGGACGGGACGGCGTGCCGCTGCTGCCGCTGTGGGGGCTGCTGCTGGCCGCCGGCATCGGGCTGGCGGTCGGCGGACCGGGGATCGTCCTCGCGCTCCTCGGGGTGACGGTGTGGTTCCTCGCCTCGGGCGGCTTCGTGACCGACCAGCAGACACTGGCGGGGACGGTGGCGCCGGAACTGCGGGCCACCTCCAGTGCCTGGCTGACCTCGACGATGTACGCGGGGACGGGCGTCGGTGCCTGGGCGGTGGGGGCCTTCGCGGACGTCGCGGTGGGGACGGCCGTGGTGGGGATCGGGCTGGCCCTGGTGGCGGCGGTGGGGGCGCGGGTGCTGCGGGCGCGGTAGCGGACCCGTCCGGCGGGCTCGCCGCATCCGGATCGCGCAGTTCTCCCGCGCCCCTGGGGGCGCCCTGCCTAACCCGCGCTGCGGAGGGGGTGGGTGGTGAGGGTGGTCATGCGGGCGCGGGCGGTGGGATCGGCGGGGGTGAAGAGGAGGACGAGGGCGGTCGGGTCGTCGACCGGGTGGAAGGAGGAGAGGGTCAGCCGGATCGGGCCGATCCCGGCCGGTTCGACGGTGACCGTGCGGGCCGTGAGCTCCGCCACGGAGTGGCAACCCCACCAGTGGCGGAGCTCCGGTGCGTCGGTGTCCAGATGGCGGTAGACCTCGTCGGTGCGGGGGTCGGAGAGGGCGGGGCCGGCCTGGGCGCGGAAGTGCTGGAAGACGTTCATGGCGAGCGGCTCCCAGTCGTGCAGGACGCCGCGCAGCCGCCCGTCGGCCGCCATCAGCCACATGAGGTTGCGGCGGTCGGCGGGAACGGCCTCGGGCGGGCCCCAGAGTGCGGACCAGGCGGCGTTCCAGCCGAGCAGGTCGAAGTGGCGGTCGAGCAGGGCGGCGGGGCTGGCCGGCCAGGAGTCGAGGACGGGCCGGACGGCCGCGGCGAGCCCGTCCCGGTCGGCGGCGTCGGCCGGTGCCGGCGACTCGTGGTAGCCGGCGAGGCGCATCGCGTGGCGCAGTCCGGCGGCGTCGAGGCGCAGGGCACGGGCGACCGCCTCCAGGACCTGCCGGGAGGCGGTGACCCGGCCCTGTTCCAGCCAGGTGTACCAGGCGAGGCCGACGCCGGAGAGCGAGGCGACCTCCTCGCGGCGCAGCCCGGGGGTGCGGCGGCGGGCGGTCGCGGTGAGGCCGACGTCGGCGGGCTTGAGGAGCTCGCGGTGGGCGCGGAGGAAGGCGCCGAGTTCCTGGCTCGCGGCGGGAGTTGACACGGATGGCTCCTCGGGCGGAGGTGGTGCGGTCGGGTCCGGCGTAGGTGCCGCCGGCCGGCCGCCGCGGGAGGTGCGGCGGTCGGCCGGCGGTGTGGTGACGGTCCGTCAGTGGGTGGTGAGCTCCCACAGTCGGACGGGCATGTGGCTGACGTGGCCGCGTTCGCCCTGGCGTTGCCGGGCGGCCTCGCCGACGGCCCGGAAGAAGTCGGCGCGGCGTTCGGCGGGGACGAGGCGGCTGTAGTAGTCGCCGAAGGTGGCGGCGTGGAAGTGCGCGTACTGCTCGGCGCTCTCCACGGTGACCACGGCGTCGCGCTCCCGGTGGCCGGCGACGGCGAGGTGCGGACGCAGGACGGCGGCCAGATCGTCGACGGTGCGGGTGCGGGTGGCGATCGGCAGCACGCCGGCGCGGGCGAACAGCGCCGGCACGTCGGCGCGCGGCGTGCCGAGGGCGGTGAGCGCCTCCCGGACGATCTCGTCCTCGCCACCGAGGCCGTGCTCGTCCCGGGCGGGGTGGTAGGTGGTGAGCAGGAACCGTCCGCCCGGGGCGAGACGGTCGGACACCCAGGCGAAGATCCTTTCCTCGTGCGGGAAGAGCCAGTGCAGGACGGAGGTCATGGTGACGGCGTCCGGGCGCAGCGGCAGCGGTTCGGGGTCGGTGAGGTCGGCCCGGTGCAGGACGGTTCGGGCGCCGTACGGGCGCAGCCGCTCCGCGGCCTCGGCGATCCGGTGCTCGGACCGCTCCAGGCCGGCGGCGAGGCGTATCGACGGGAAGCGTTCGAGGGCGGCCTGCAGCAGTTGGCCGATGCCGCTGCCGAGGTCGACCAGGATCTGCGGCTTTGCGGGGAGCCGTTCGAGCACCCAGTCGCGGTCGTGGACCTGGCGGAGCCGGCTGGCGTCGGCGTACCCGGCGAGGGTGCGGGACTGGATCTCGGTGGCGGACGCGGTCACGGGCGGGCCTCCTGGGGCCGGTCGACGAGCTGCAGCAGCCGCGCGCGGGCGGCGCTCTGGTCGTAGCGCTTGAACAGGTTGATCCGGTTGCGGGCGAGGTCGCCGCGGTGCACGTACTCGTAGAGGTCCTGGCGCTGGCCGAAGCCGTCGCCGGTGAGCTCCCAGGCGAGCCGGAACAGGCGGGACTTGCGCTCGGCGTCGATGCCGCGGCCGCGCATGTAGCGGTCGAGATGCGGGCGCAGCCGGGGGTTGGCGAGGTCGCCGGCGGTGGGCTGCATCAGCAGACCGGAGGCGCCGATCCGGCGGACGATCGCGACCGCGTCGGCCGCGACCTCGGCGGACCACACCCGGGAGGCGGCGGTGTCGCCCGGCGCGAACAGGCCGCCGTCGGTGACCCCGCCGCGGGCCTCGGCGGCGTCCAGGAAGTACTCGGTGAGCTCGGCGTACCCGGCGAGCCGGCCGAGGTCCTCCTGGACGTTGCGGAAGCCGTCCACGCCGATCGACTCGGCGACCAGGGTCGCGGTGGCGAGCAGGGCGCGCAGCCGCTCCCGGTAGCGGACGTGGCCGACGTAGGCGCTCCAGGCGTTGATCCGGCCGAGTCCGGCCCGGGCGAGGTCGGCGTCGCGGAGCAGCAGCACGCGCTCCCAGGGGACGAGCACGTCGTCGAAGAAGAGCATGGCGTCCTGCTCGTCGTACCGGGCGCCGAGCGGGTGGGCGTGCCCCCAGGGGGCGCTGCCGAGCGGCTCCCGGGCGAGGGTGACCAGGCCCGGCGTGTTGAGCGGCAGCGCGAACCAGACCACGAACTGCTCGCCGCGGCGCTGCGCGAACGAGGCCGACAGGTAGACCAGCACCTCGTGGGCGAGCGGCGCGAGCGTGGTGAGCTGCTTGGCGCCGCGCACCACGATGCCGCGCTCGTTCTCCTCCAGGACGCGCAGCGCCAGGTCGGGCTCGTCCACCGGGTCGGCGGAGCGGTCGATCTGCGGGTCGCCGAGGGCGTGCGACAGGACGAGGTCGTTGGTGGCGCAGTGCCGGTACCAGGCCTCGGCGTTGGCGCCGAACCGCGGGTCGTTGCCGGCCAGCCGGTGCCGGAAGTCGTAGACGCCGACGGCGATCGAGGCCATGAAGGCGGGGGAGCGGCCCTGTTGGCCGAGGGCCTCGGCGTGCCAGAACTCGGCGCTGCGCCGCTGGACGCGCAACTCCTCGACCGTGCGGGGCGGTTGGTATGCGCGGGCGAGCCGCAGGCCGGTCTCCGGGTCCTTCCAGGTCAGCAGCTCGCGGTGTTCGGGCTCGTGCTGCAGGTCGATCAGCCGGGCGAGTTCGTCGGCGGCGGGCCGGAAGGCGGGGTGCTCGGCGGGATTGCCGATCCGCTTGCCGTCCAGGTAGAGCTCGCGCCCGTCGTCGAGCTCGGCCCGGTACCGGTCGCCGGTGAGCAGGCCCCGCGCGGCGGCGGGGGTGTCGAGCAGGGTCATGCGCCAACTCCAGGTGAGCGGTGGGCGAGTGAGCGGTATCGGCCGTCGTGGTAGAGCAGCGGCTCGCCGGGCGAGGCGTCCGCGGCGGCGACCCGGCCGACCAGGACGGCGTGGTCGCCGCCGGGCAGGACGCCGTGCAGCCGGCAGTCGAACCAGGCGAGCGCGGCCTCCAGCACCGGCGCGCCGGTGGCCTCGGCGCGCATCGGAACGGCGGTGAAGGTGCCGAGAGCCCGGCCCGCGCCGGGCGTGGCGAACCGCCGGGCCACCCCGTGCTGGCGATCCGTCAGGACCGAGACGGCGAACCGGCCGCTGCCGCGGACCGCGGACACCAGCGGGCTGTGCCGGGCGACGGCCACGCTGACCAGCAGCGGGTCCAGCGAGAGGGTGCAGAACGAGGAGACGGTCTTGGCGAACACCTCCTCGCCGGAGCGGGTGGTGAGCACGGCGACGCCGGTGCTCCAGTGCCGGGCGGCAGCCCGGAAGGCGTCCTCCGGGGCCGGCGCGGGGCGGGCGGGGGCGCTCATCGCAGCCCCACCCGGTAGGCGCGCAGCCACTCGTCGACCTGGACGAGGTGGTCCAGGCCGCCGACCGGGTTCGGCGCCGTCCGGGGGCTCGGCAGCGGCCGGCCCTCGGCGAGGAGCCGGCGGACCGTCCCCCGGTCGACCAGGTCGAACACCGGGGCGTTCGGGTCGGCGAGCAGCTCCCGCGCCCGGTCGGTGAGCACCTCGGTGTAGCGGACGGCCGGCGTGGACGGGTAGCCGCTCTTCGGCCGCTCGGCGACCTGCGGCGGCAGCAGGTCCCGGACGGCGTCGCGCAGCAGCCCCTTGGACCGGCCGCCGGACGCCTTGAGCGCCCACGGCACGTTCCACAGGTACTCGACCAGCCGGTGGTCGCAGAACGGCACCCGCACCTCCAGCCCGACGGACATCGAGACCCGGTCGACCCGGTCCAGCAGCGGCGGCAGCCAGCGGGTCAGCGCCAGGTGGAACACCTCGCGCACCCGCGCGTCCGCCGCCGGCTCGCCGTCCAGCCGCGGCACCTCGGCGAGCGAGCGGCGGTACGCCTCCGCGGTGTACTCCTCGGGCCGGACGGCCGCGCGCACCTCGGGGCGCAGCAGCGCCGCCGGGGTGGTGCGGCCGTGCAGCCACGGGAAGGTGCCGGAGGCGAGCGCGGCCGGATCGTGGAAGTACGGGTAGCCGCCGAAGATCTCGTCCGCGGCCTCGCCGGAGAGCGCCACCGTGGAGCGGCGGCGCACCTCGCGGAAGAGCAGGTGCAGCGAGGCGTCCATCTCGCCCCAGCCGGGCCGGTCGCGGGCGCGCAGCACGGCGTCCCGGGCGTCCAACAGGTCGTCGTCGGGGACGAGGACGGCGGTGTGCAGGGTGCCGATGTGCTCGGCGGCGGCCTGCACGTACGGGGCGTCCAGGGTGGTCCGCCAGGCGTCGGGCGTCCGGTCGGCGCTGCCGGGGAAGTCCACCGAGAAGCTGGTGATCTTGCCCTGGCCGGACCGCTCCCGGGCGGCCGCGGCGAGCGCCGTGATCGCGCTGGAGTCGACCCCGCCGGAGAGCAGCGTGCAGAGCGGGACGTCGCCGATCAACTGGCGCTCCACCGCGTCGGCGAGCAGCCCCCGGACGCGCTCCCGGGTGGCCACCCCGCCGTCCCGGTGCGGCCGGGACTCCAGCGCCCACCAGCGCAGTTCGCGGGTGGCGTGCCGGGTGACGGCCACCAGGTGGCCGGGCCGGACCTCGTGCAGCCCGCGGAACAGTCCGTGCCCGGGGGTCGGCGCGGCGGGCAGCGCGAACAGCTCGGCGATCCCCCCGGTGTCCAGCTCGGCGGGCAGCAGCGGGTTGGCGAGCAGCGCCTTCGGCTCGGAGCCGAACAGCACGCCCGTGCGGTGCGCGTGCCAGTACAGCGGCTTGATGCCCAGGTGGTCGCGGACGAGCAGCAGCTCCTCGGCGCGGGCGTCCCACAGGGCGTACGCGAAGATCCCGTTGAAGCGGCGCGGCGCCTCGCGGCCCCAGTGCAGGTGGGCGCGGAGCACCACCTCGGTGTCCGAGCGGGTGCGGAACACGTGCCCCAGGGACTCGAGTTCGCGACGGAGCTCGTGGTGGTTGTACAGCTCGCCGTTGTAGCCGAGCACCGCGCCGGGCGGTTCGGCGTCCGCCTGCGGCTGGGCTCCGCCGTCCAGGTCGATCACCGACAGCCGGCGGTGGCCGATCGCGGCGTGCCGGGACAGCCAGACGCCGTCCGCGTCCGGGCCGCGGCAGGCGAGGGTGGCGGTCATCTCCCGCAGCAGGTGCCCCTGGTGGCGCAGGTCGGTCTCCCAGTCGACCCAGCCGGTGACTCCGCACATCAGGACTCCCGGGGTTCGTCGTCGGTGGTGGTGGCGAGCTCGGGCCGGGCGGCCTCCCAGCGGCAGCCGTGGCCGGTGGGGCCGCTGCGCAGCCGGTGCGCGGGCCGGAAACCCTTGGCGCGGATGTTCGCGGACAGCGCCTCCGTGCAGTACGTGCACGGGGACGCGAGGGTCAGCCGGACTCCGCCGCGGCGGGCCTTCTCCCGGTAGTCCCAGATCGCGCAGTGCGTGATGGTGAGCACCGCACGGTCCGCGGACGGCGGCTGCTCGTCGTCGAACTCGTAGTCCGAACCGTAGAGTTCGGCCTGCCGGGCGATCCGGTGGATCGGATCGGCGGCGCCCCGGCCGAGGTCCGGCTCGACCTCCCGGTGCACCTCGGCGTTGGACCGCGCCCACTCCGCCAGCACCTGCTCGCCGTACCGGGCGACCAGGAAGCGTTCCATCAGGGCCTGGCCGCGGAAGAACACCCGCTGCCACTCGGTGGCCGGCGCGGTCGCCGGATCGGGCAGGTCGGCGAAGATCTCCGCCTGCAGGGCGAACCAGTCGGCCAGTTGCACCTCGTCGCCGCGCGAGACCAGGTAGCGGGTGAGGCCGGCCTCGGCCTCGTGCAGGCGCCGCCGCCACAGGGCCGAACGGTCCGCGTCCGGCATCGACCGGTACGGGGAACGCTGCGGTTCGGAGCGGGCGGCACCGCGGCCGGCGGGAAGCACGGCGGTGCCGGCGGGCAGGTGGGGCGGCACCGGGCCGGCCCGGTCGCCGGTGTGTGCGATGGTGCCGTCGGACGCGTCGCCCATCGGGCTCTCCCTTCGGCTGGACGTGGTGCGGCCACGCTACGAACCGCCGACGGTCCGTCAGAAGCCCCGAACGGAGCCTCCCCGGGCGACGATCGGCGCCACCGATTGCTCCGAAGGTCGCCTTCGCGAGCAGGGGATACCGCGAGGGGCGCGGGGGGCTGCGCGATCAGGGAGTGGGTCACCTGGTGAACTCCGGTCGGCCGTGGTGGTCGGGTCGCCCGCTCCCTGATCGCGCAGCTCCGCCCCCGGCCTTCGGCCGGGAGGCGCCCCCAGCGCCCCTGAGGTGCAGCCCTTGTCCGCGGTTCAGCCCGCGAGGCCGTGGCGGTGGGCGTAGAGGGCGGCGCGCAGCCGGTCCGAGTGGCCGGTCTTGCGCATGGCCTGGGTGAGATGTTTCTTCACGGTGGCTTCGGCGAGGGCGAGTTCGCGGCCTATCTCGGCGTTGCTGAGGCCGAGGGCGAGCTTGGCGAGCACCTCGCGTTCGCGTGCGGTCAGCCCGACCTGCTGCGGTGGCGGTTCGACGGCGTGGCCCGGCGGCGGGGCCGGGTGGGTGCGTGCCGCGGGCGGCGCCGGGAGGAACACCGATCCTCCGGCTGCGGCGAGTTGGACGGCCGCGATGATCCGTTCCTCCGGCAGGTCGAGCGGGAAGCAGCCGCTGGCGCCGGCCAGCAGGATCCGGCTGGCCTCGGCGGTGGACTCGGCCCGGCGCAGCAGCAGCACCCGGGCGTCCGGGGCGCCGTCCGGCCCGCGCAGTGCCGCTACGGCGGCCAGGTCCTCGCCGAGGCCGCCGCCGCGGCCGAGCAGGACGACGTCGGGGTGGACCCGCCGGACCGCCGGTACGGCGCGCAGCGGGTCGGCGGCGGAGCCGGCCACCGTCAGGCCGGGCACGGTGGAGAGCACGGAGCGCAGTCCGGCCGCCGCCACCGGGTGCCGTTCGACGAGGAACACCCGTACGGCGTGGGCCCGGTGGCCGTCGCCGGGGCACATCGGGTGGCCGCAGCCGCAGTCGGCGGCCGCGGCGCCCGGTCTGTCCGGCGGCGCGGCGGTCGGTTCGGCGAGCAGCTGGTGGCCGGCCAGCAGGTCGAGCGGGTTGTCGATCTCGGTGTGCAGGGCCTCCGCGGGTGCTGCGGTGGCACTGCGCGGGGTGCGGCGGACCGGGTGCCGGCAGGTGCGCGGACCGGTCGGCGCGGGCAACTGGGTCAGTGCTGCCATCGCGAACCCCCCGGGGCGGAGGGCGAGTCGGTGCGGTAGGGCATGGCGGTGCGGTCCCCTCGGAGATGGCGGGCCGGCCGGACGGGCGCGGCGCAACGGCAGGGAGCCGCCGACGGTGGCGGCCGGGCTCCGGTCACGGAGACGGCGGGCCGGGGCGGTCCCGGAAGGAGGAGGGCGCTGAACGGGCAGCGGGCGAGTGCCGGGCGGTCAGCGCGGGGAGCGCAGCGGACACAGCTCGTCGAAGCACCTGCGGTGCCACGAGCCGCCGATCCCGACCAGGGTGAAGTCGGTCCGCCGATAAGCCATACGAGAACCCTAGGTCCGGCTCTCGCAGCAGGTCAAGGACGGGACGGGCCCCCGGCGCCCGGGGCATCCGCACAGGGGGCTCCCGCGCTCCCGGTACCTGCTCCTATGACCGCCGGTATCAGCACGAACTCCTGACTGGCTGTCCGCGCCGCCGGTCCGCAACCTTCCTCACAGTGAACGCCGCAGGCCCGTGCCCCGCCGCCCCTGCACCCCGCACCGCCCGGAAGGACACCGCGCCATGCCCACCCCGCCCGCCGGCCCGGCCGGCGCCCCGCCCCGGAGGGCCGGCGGGTGACCGGATTCCTGCTCCGCCGCCTGCTGTTGGCCGTGCCGACCCTGCTCGGCGTCACCGTGGTGGTCTTCGCGACCGTGGCGCTCGTCCCCGGCGACCCGGTCGCCGCCTTCCTCGGGCCGGGCGCGCCGCCGGAGGCCCGCGCCGAACTCGCCGCCCGGCTCGGCCTGGAGCGCCCGCTGCCCGTCCGGTACCTGTCCTGGCTGGGGCACGCCCTGACCGGTGACCTCGGCATCTCGATCGCCGACCAGCGGCCGGTCGGAGGGCTGCTGCTCCCGGCGATCGGCCAGACCCTGGTCCTCACCGCCGCCGCCTTCGCACTGGTGCTGGTGGGCGGGGCCATGCTCGGGGCCGTCGGCGCGCTGCGGCCGCGCGGCCCGCTCGGCCGGCTGTCCGGCGCGGCGACCACGCTCGCCGTCTCCGCCCCGCAGTACTCGGTGGCCCTGGTGCTGATCGCGGTGGTCGCGGTACGGCTGCGCTGGCTGCCCGCGGGCGGCACCCACGACGTGTTCGGCGACGGCGGCTTCGCGGACCTCGCCCGGCACCTGGTGCTGCCGGCCGTGGCGGCCGCACTCGTCCCGCTCGGCCTCACCGCCCGGGTCTTCCGCGCCGCGCTCGGCTCCGTCCTCGCCGGGGACCTCGCCGACGGGCTGCGTGCCCGCGGCCTCTCCGGGGTCGCCGTCCTGCGGCACTGCGTGCACAACGCCTCGCCCGCCCTGCTCGCCGTCGGCGGCCTGCAACTCGCCTACCTGCTGGAGGGGGTGGTCTTCGTGGAGACCCTGTTCGCCCGGCCCGGCCTCGGCCGGCTGCTCTACGACGCGCTCGCCGCCCGTGACCTGCCGCTCGTCCAGGGCGGGGTGCTGGTCGTCGCGGCGGCGTTCGTCGGCGTCAACCTGCTCGTCGACACCGCGCACGCCGCCGTCGACCCGCGGACGAGGAACTGAGATGGCCCGCAGCCCGTTCCGCGACCCGGCGGTCGCCGTCCCCGCCGCCCTCGCCCTGCTGGTCGTCCTGGTCGCCGCCGCCGCACCGCTGCTCGCCCCGTACGACCCGGCCGCCGGCCGCTTGCAGGACCGGCTCCTCGACCCGGGTGCCCCCGGACACCTGCTCGGCACCGACGGCCAGGGCCGTGACCTGCTGAGCCGGCTGATCTGGGCCGGCCGGGCCTCGCTCACCGGCGGGCTCGTCCCGGTGGCCGCCGCCACCGCGGCCGGCACCCTGATCGGCATCACCGCCGGTCTCGGCGGCCGCGTCCTCGAACAGGCTCTGCTGCGCGCCCTCGACGTGCTCTACGCCTTCCCCGGGGTGCTGCTCGCCATCGCCGTCGCCACCCTGCTGAGGCCCGGCCTCGGCGCCACCGTGCTCGCCCTCTCCGTGGTGCTCACCCCGGCGGTCGCCCGGGTCGCCTTCACCGAGGTCCGGCGGATCCGCACCGCCGAGTACCTGGAGGCCGCCCGGGTCTCCGGCGCCGGCCCGCTCGCCCTGGTGCTCCGCCAGGTCGTCCCGGTGGTCGCCCCGGTCGTCCTCGTCTACGCCTCCTCCCTGGTCGGAATCGCCGTGGCGTATGCGGCCGGGCTCGCCTTCCTCGGCCTCGGTGTCGCCCCGCCCACCCCCGAGTGGGGTGCCATGCTCGACGAACTGCGGCCCGCCCTCTTCACCCACCCGTGGCCCGCGGTCCTGCCCGGCCTGGCCGTGCTCGCCGTCTCGGTGGTGTTCACCACCCTCGGCGAGGGGCTGCGGCAGCGGATCGGCGACCGCGGCGCCCTGCTGCCGGAGGCCGTCCGATGAGCCTGCTCCGCGTCGACGATCTCACCGTCACCTACCCGGGCGGCGTCCGCGCCGCCGACGGGGTCTCGCTCGACCTCGCCGCGGGCGGCGCCCTGGTGCTGCTCGGCGAGTCCGGCAGCGGCAAGACCACCGTCGCCCGCACCGTCCTCGGACTGCCCGGCCGCGGCGCCGCCGTCACCGGCCGCGTCCGGCTGGCCGGCACCGACCTGCTCGGCCTGGACGAACGCACCCTCGGCCGGATCCGGGGCCGCCGCATCGGCTACGTCCCGCAGGACCCGGCCGCCGTCCTCGACCCGCTGCGCCGGATCGGCCCGCAGATCACCGAGGTGCTGCGCCGCCACCGGGTCGCCGACTCCCGCCGGGCCGCCCGTGCGGACGCCCTGCGGCTGCTCGCCACCGCCGGCGTCCCCGACCCGGAGCGGGTCGCCCGCGCCCACCCGCACGAGCTGTCCGGCGGGCTCCGCCAGCGGGCCGCGATCGCCGTCGCCGTCTCCTGCGGTCCCGAACTCCTGATCGCCGACGAGCCGACCACCGCGCTGGACGCCCTGGTCCGCGGCCGGATCCTCGACCTGTTCGGCACCCTGCGCACCGACTGCGGGATCGCCCTGCTGCTCGTCACCCACGACCTGGCGGCCGCCCGCCGGATCGGCGGAGAGGTCGCCGTCATGCGGACCGGCCGCATCGTCGAACGCGGCCCCGCGACCCGCATCCTCGCCGACCCCGACCACCCCTTCACCACCGACCTGGTGACCGCCGACCCGGGAGCCGACCGATGACCGCACCGAGGAAGACCGGCCGGCGCACCCCGGCGGCGCAGCCGACCGCGCACCGTTCGCGGTGGGGCGACCAAGCGGTGCGGCCAACTGCGCACCGGTCGCGACGGGCCACCCCAGGGGGCGCGTGGGGGTACCTCCCGGCCGAAGGCCGGGGGAGAACCGTGCACCGCGGAAGGGCAGGCGCCGCACCGGAGGCTGTCCGATGACCCCTTCCACCACTGCCTCCGGCAGCACCCCGCTCCTTCAAGTCGACAAGGTGACAAAGAACTTCCGGGGCCGCCCCGCACTGCAGGAGGTCTCCCTCGCCGTCGCCGCGGGCGAGACCCTCGGGCTGGTCGGAGAGTCCGGCTCCGGCAAGTCCACCCTCGCCCGGCTCGCCCTCGGCCTGCTGGCTCCGGACGCCGGCACCGTCCGCTTCGCGGGCCAGGACCCGTACCGTCTCCGCGGCCGTACCGGACGGTCCCTCCGTGCCCGGCTGCAGTTCGTCCCGCAGCACCCCCGCGGTTCGCTCAACCCCGCCCTGCGGGCCGGCGAGGCCGTCGCGTTCGCGCTGCGCCTGCACGGCACGCCGCGCCGGGAGCGCCCCGAGGCCGTCGCCGCGCTGTTCCGCCAGGTCGGCCTGGAGCCGGGCCTCGCCCGCCGTTTCCCGCGGGAGCTGTCCGGCGGCCAGCTCCAGCGGGTGGCGGTGGCCCGCGCCCTCGCCACCGGCCCCGACCTGGTGGTCTGCGACGAGCCGACCTCGGCCCTGGACCGCACCGTGCAGGCCCGGCTGCTGGACCTGCTCACCGGTCTGCAGGAGAGCACCGGCGTGGCCTACCTGTTCATCTCGCACGACCTGGCGGTCGTCCGTCACCTCGCGCACCGGGTGCTCGTGCTGCGCCGGGGCCGGGTGCTGGAGGAAGGGCCGGCCGCCGAGCTCTGGGAGGCGCCGGCCCACCCGTACACCCGGGCCCTGCTGGAGGCCGCCACCGGCGGCCCCGCCACCCCCTGACCAACCCACGCACCCGCAGCACCCGTACCGCCCGCTCCACCGAACCGAACGAACAGGAAATCGCCATGACGAACCGTCATCACCGCCACCGCCACCGCCCCGTCCGATCCAGAGCCGGCGCGCTGTCGGCCGCCGCCGTGCTGCTCGCGGCCGCCGGCTGCGCCTCCGCAACCGCCACCGGCGCGGGTGACGCGGGCGGCGGCCCGGGCCGCGGCGGCACCCTGGTCGTCGGTGCGACCGGCAAGCTGCCGAACCCGGACACCGTCATCGGCGGTGCGGGCTTCGAGGGCAAGCGCCTCGTCAGCTTCCAGATCTACGAGGGCCTCACCCGGTACGAGCTGCTCAAGGACACCGACCGGCCGCCGGTCGTCACCGGCGCCCTGGCGGAGTCCTGGCAGGTCGCCGCCGACGCGAAGACCTGGACCTTCACCCTGCGCAAGGGCGTCACCTTCCAGGACGGCACCCCCTTCGACGCGGACGCCGTGATCTTCAACCTGGCTCGCTACCTCGACAAGCGGAGTCCCGAGTACACCGACGCGCTGGGCGCCGCCGCCAAGGAGTACGCGGGCGACATCGTCTCGTACCGGAAGACCGACGCCGACCACGTCGAGCTCGTCACCGCGGAGCCCAACGGGCACTTCCCCGAGGACCTGGCGCACGTCCTGATCGCCAGCCCCACCGCCGTCCGGAAGACCGGCTCCGCCAACTTCTCCCAGCACCCGGTCGGGACCGGTCCGTTCGCCTTCGCCTCGCAGACCGAGGGCAAGGAGATCGACCTGGTCGCCAACCCGTCCTACTGGCGGGGCGCTCCGAAGCTGGACCGGCTGGTCGTGAAGTCGCTGCCGGACGCCGCCGCCCGCACCGCCGCACTGCGCTCCGGCGGCGTCAACTGGATCGAGTACCCCAACCCGGACGACATCGACAGCCTCAAGGCCGACGGCGTGCGGATCGCCACCAACAGCTACGACCACCTCTGGTACTGGATCCTGGACACCGCCAAGGCGCCGTGGAACGACCCGCGGGTGCGCCGCGCCGCCAACTACGCGATCGACCGGAAGGCCATCGCCGAGAAGCTGCTGCACGGCACCGCCGACCCGGCCCAACAGGCCGCCCCGCGAGCCACCTCCGCCTACGACCCGGCCGGTGACACCTACGGCCACGACCCCGCGAAGGCCAAGCAGCTGCTCGCCGAGGCCGGGCTCGCCGGAGGTTTCTCCACCTCCGTCACGGTGCCGACCGGAGGCTCCGGCAACCTGCTGCCGGTGCCGATCGCGGAGGCGATCCAGCGCGACCTCGCCGCCGTCGGCATCAAGGTCGAACTGCGCACCACCGACTGGTCCACCCTGATCGGCGCCGAGGCCAAGGGACAGGTCGCGCTCGGCTCGGACGCGATCGCCCAGTCCACGACGCTCTTCCAGTCCGAGGCGCTGCTGCCGCTGTTCATCGGCTCCAAGAGCCCGTTCTGGACGGGCCACTACGCCAACCCGCAGGTCGACGCGCTGCTGGCGAGCGCCTCCGCCTCGCCCGACCGGCAGAAGCGGCAGGCCGACTACCGCAAGGCGCTGTCGCTGGTCACCCAGGACGCCCCGTGGCTGTTCGTGGTCAACGACCGCAACCCGCGGGCGCTCTCGCCGAAGGTCGAGGGGCTCGTCCAGCCGCAGTCCTGGTTCCTCGACCTCACCACCGTCCGGGTCCGCCCGTAGCCACGGCGCTCCGCCGCCCACCGAACCGTCCAGGAAGGACGTCCGCCGCCATGACCGCCCCGTACCCACCGCACGGCCGCACCCCGGCCGGACCGCCGAAGTGGGGCATCACCCTGCCGCTGCCGGGCCTCACCATCGACCGGCACCGCTTCCTCGTCGAACGGCTCCCCGACCTCGGCTACACCGACGTCTGGAGCGCGGAGGGCGGCGGCACCGACGCCTTCACCCCGCTGGCCGCAACCGCCGCCTGGTCCCCGGGCCTGCGCATCGCCACCGGCATCGTGCCGGTGCACACCCGGGGGCCGGCGGTGCTCGCCCAGACCGCCGCCACCCTCGCCCAACTCGCCCCCGGGCGGGTCCTGCTGGGCATCGGGGCGTCCGTGCCCGCGCACGTCACCGACATCAACGGCATCCCGTTCGACGAGCCCTTCAAGCGCACCCGGGACGTGCTCCGCTTCGTCACCCGCGCGCTGCGCGGCGAGCACGTCGCCGGGGACTTCGACACCTTCTCCATCACCGGCTACCGGCTGCCGCACCCGCCCGCCGAGCCGGTCAAGGTGATCCTCGGTGCCCTGCGCCCCGGCATGCTCCGGCTCGGCTTCACCGAGGGGGACGGCGCCATCACCAACCTGCTGTTCCCCAAGGACCTGCCGACCGTGCTGGGCGCCGTCGGCCCGCAGCCGCCGGGCAAGGAACTCGTCGTCAAGGTCTTCGTCTGCCCCACCGAGGACACCGACCACGCCCACCGGGCCAGCCGCCCCTTCCTCGCCTGGATCCTCAACCGCGAGCCCTACCGGAAGTTCCACGAGTGGCTCGGCAACGGCGAGCTGCTCGCCGAGACCCACGAACGCTGGGCGGCCGGCGACCACGAGGGTGCCCAGAAGGCACTGCCCGACGAGGCCGTCGACGGCCTGTTCATC
The DNA here is from genome assembly GCF_040634455.1 of Kitasatospora sp. NPDC007106. NCBI lineage: Bacteria > Bacillati > Actinomycetota > Actinomycetes > Kitasatosporales > Streptomycetaceae > Kitasatospora > Kitasatospora sp. NPDC007106. The sequence goes on along the minus strand of NZ_JBEYFP010000039.1, from coordinate 541 downwards.
AGCGGCTCGCCCGAGGAGTGCCGGGAGCGGATCCTGCAGTACCACCTGCCCGGCGTCACCACCATCCAGCTGTACGTCTCGCTGCCGCCGGAGGTCTTCGTCAGCCGGTCCCGCCTGCTCGACACCCTCGCCCGCCTCGGCCCCGCCGCGGGCTAGGGGCCTGTTCCCGCAGGCACACGGGGTGCTTCACCAGGTGCCCCCACGCGCGCCTTGTGGTGCACCTGTGGTGTATCCCCGTCCGATCCAGGAGGTCCCACCCGATGGAACTCGAGATCCGCGGCGGCGTCCGGGCCGCCCCCGTCACCGGTCGCACCCCGCAGGAACGGCAGGCGCTGCGCCACGCCCCCGACCCGCGGGACCGCACCGCCGACCCCGGGCACGTCGCCCGCACCGCACGGGAGCTGGAGGAGGACGGCTTCGACTCCGCGCTCGTGGTGCAGTCCAGCTCCTGGCCCGACCCGTGGCTGGTCGCCGGCTGGGCGCTCGCCGCCACCGACCGGCTGCGGCTCGCCGTCGCGCACCGGGTCGGCGCCGCCGCGCC
>NZ_JBEYFP010000038.1:0-24850 GCF_040634455.1 Kitasatospora sp. NPDC007106 | reverse complement strand
GCCCGGAGTTCGGGGGCACTCCCCCGCCGTACCCGCTGCCGGTTCCGGTGCGGAGAACGACCGACGACGATCCCACGGGGGATCTCATGGTGAGCAAGGAGTCGTAGGTGACGATCCGAGTGCTGCTGGTCGACGACCAGCCGCTGCTGCGCACCGGCTTCCGGATGATCCTGGAGGCCGAGTCCGACCTGGTGGTGGTCGGGGAGGCCGGGGACGGCCAGCAGGCGCTGGAGCAGGTCCGGGCGCTGCAGCCGGACGTGGTCCTGATGGACATCCGGATGCCGCGGATGGACGGGGTGGAGGCGACCCGGCGGATCGCCGGTCCGGGGCGGGACGGCCCGGCGAAGGTGCTGGTGCTGACCACCTTCGACCTGGACGAGTACGTGGTCGAGGCGCTGCGCGCGGGGGCCAGCGGCTTCCTGCTGAAGGACGTGCCGGCGGAGGAGCTGGTGCAGGCGATCCGGGTGGTCGCGGACGGTGCGGCGATGCTGGCGCCGTCGGTGACCCGCCGGCTGCTGGACATGTACGCCACCAAGCTGCCCTCCGGCGAGGAGGCGCCGCCGCAGGCGCTGGGCGCGCTGACCGAGCGCGAGGTGGAGGTGCTGCGGCTGGTCGCCCGCGGCCTGTCGAACGCGGAGATCGCCGCCGAGCTGTTCGTCAGCGAGACGACGGTGAAGACGCACGTCGGCCACGTGCTGACGAAGCTGCAGCTGCGCGACCGGGTGCAGGCCGCGGTGTACGCGTACGAGTCGGGTCTGGTGCGCCCCGGCTCGATGTGAGCCGCCGGGTGCGGCGACGGCCCGCCTCCTCCGCTGCGGAGGGGGCGGGCCGTCGCCGTTCGGTCACTTGGTGCCGTTGCGGCCGATCTCCCAGAAGCGGAAGATCCCGGTGGTGTCGACGGTGCCGTCGACGCCGGTGATGTCGTTGCGCGAGGCGTAGAAGGACTTGGCCTGGAACAGCGGGATCACCGGGACGCCCTCGGCGACGATGTTCTGGATCTGGCCGTAGGCGCCGCCGGCGGAGCGGTCGGTCAGCTTGATGCTGGCGGGCACCAGCTTGCCGCTGATCCGCGGGTCGTCCCAGCCGTTGTGGAAGGCGCCGCCGTCGACCACGATCGGGCTGACGAAGTTGTCCGGGTCGGCGTAGTCGGGGGTCCAGCCGACGGTGTACGCCTGGTAGCTGCCGGCCTTCCAGCCCTCCTGGTACTTCTTCCAGTCGGGCTCCTGCTTGATGTCGACCTGGAAGACGCCGCCGTTCTCCAGGTCCTTCTTGATCTGCTCCATCTCGGCGGCGCCGGCCCGGGCGCGCGACCAGGTCAGGGTGATCTTGACCGGGGTGGAGATCTTCGCGTTGGAGAGGATCTTCTTCGCCTTGTCGACGCTCGGGTCGCCGTAGCGGTCCGCGAAGGAGGTGTTGTGCCCGGTGATGCCGGCCGGCACCAGCGAGTACAGCGGCTGGACGGTGTTGGCGTACACCGTGCGGGAGAGCGCCTTGCGGTCGATCAGCTGGGCGACCGCCTGGCGGACGGCCGGGTTGCCGGTGACGGCGTCCTTGGTGTTGAGGACCAGGTAGCGGGTCTCGGCGCTCTCGCCCTCGGCGACCTTGAGGTCGCCCTTGCCGGCCATCTGGTCGTCCTTGATCTTGGCGCCGGCCGAGGGCTCCAGGCTGTTGTCGGCGAGGTCGACCTCGCCCTTCTCCAGCGCGCTCTTCAGCTCGTCCGGTGCGTTGAAGTAGCGCAGCGCGAACTTGCCGCTGGTCGGCTTGTTGTCGCCCTTGTACTCGCTGTTGGCGGAGAGGGAGACCTTGCCCGGGTTCTCGCCGCCCTCGATGGTGGCGATCGAGTCGATCTTGTACGGGCCGGAGCCGACCAGCTTGTCGTTGGCGAGCAGCGCGTCGGCCGGGAAGACCTGGTGGTCGACGATCGAGCCGGCCGCCGAGGCGAGCTTCGCCGGGAGGACGGCGTCCGGGGCCTTGAGGTGGAAGACCACCTTGTCCTGGCCCTTGGCCTCGACGGACTTGATGGTGGAGAGCAGCGAGGCGGGGCCGCTCGGGTCGTTGATCTTCAGCATCCGCTGGACCGAGAAGACGACGTCCTCGCTGGTCAGCGCGTGGCCGTTGGAGAACTTCAGCCCGCTGCGCAGGGTGCACGCGTAGGTGATCGCGTCACCGCCGGTGAAGCCGCAGGACTGCGCGGCCTCCGGCTGCGGCACGGTCGCGCCGGGCGGGAAGCTCAGCAGCGACTGGAAGGTGTTGTTCAGCACCAGCCAGGAACCGGCGTCGTAGGCACCGGCCGGGTCGAGCACGCTGGTCACGTTGGTGGTGCCCATGGTGATCGTGGACGGCGAGTCCTTGCCGGTGACGGCCTTGGTCGCGGAGGCGCAGCCGGCGGCCGAGGACGCGACCATGACGGCGCAGCCGAGCACGGCCAGGCGGTGGGCTGAAGACATGCGGGATGGATTCCTTCTCCGTGCGGCCGGGCTTGTGGGGAGGCGCCGGTAGGGTGCCGTCACGGGCCGCGACCCAGGGTGGCGGGCGCGGCTGCGACGGTCCGTTGGTCCCCTTTTCGGGGAATGACCGGAAGTAGCGTGCCATATCGACCACGCACCGCCTCGCACGCGTGCGCGAGGGCCGGGTTCCCGGGGCTCCCGCCGGTCCCCGCAGACCGGCGTTCTGTCACCCGATGTCCGTTTTCTCCGTCAGGCCCAGCACGGTCCGTCGCCGGGGCGCCGCAGCCAGAGAGCGGCACCGCACGGAAAAGAGAGCGAACTCACACCCGGGCGGCGATCAGCGCGTGCAGCAGCTCCAGATCGACCTGCTCCAGCGAGCCGAGGACGGTGCGTCCGGGGGCGGGCTCGATGGCGGCGACCGAGGGCACCGCGATGACCTGGCAGCCGGCGGCCTCGGCGGCGAGCACCCCGGTCGGGGCGTCCTCGATGACCACGCAGCGGGCCGGGTCGGCGCCGAGCCGGGCGGCGGCGGTGAGGTACGGGTCGGGGTGCGGCTTGGTGCGCGGCACCTCGTCGCCGGCCACCGAGAAGGCGAAGTGGTGGGCGCCGAGGCTGCGCAGCACGATGTCGATGACGTGCCGGTGCGAGGCGGAGACCAGGGCGGCGGGGACGCCGTGCGCGGCCAGGGTGTTGAGCAGCCGTTCGGCGCCGGGCATCAGCGGCACGCCGCCGGCCAGCAGGTCGACGAAGCGCTGGTTGATCAGGACGGTCAGCTCGGCCGGGGTGTGCGGCACGGCCGTCCGGGAGAGCAGGTAGTCGATGACGCGGGTCATCGGTCCGCCGACGACGTGGGCGCGGTCGGCCTCGTCGAGGACGTGGCCGAACTCGGCGAAGAGCGACGCCTCGGCCTGCCACCAGAAGTCCTCGGTGTCGACGAGCGTGCCGTCCATGTCGAGCAGCACGGCCTGCAGGCCGCCGCCGGTCCCGCCGAGGCTCTCGGTGAGGGTCGAGATGGTCGTCATGGCATGGTCCCTTCGCCGGGTGGGGTCCCGTCCGCACGGGTGGCCGGGCGGGGCCGGGGATGGCACAGGCCGGCCCGCTTGTGAGCGGACCGGCCCGTTCAGGATCATTCAGGATACGCCCGCCGACCGGAAATGTGCCGAACGGAGCGCAGCGGACGGGTTACCTGGCGTTGAAGTACTTCGCCTCGGGGTGGTGGATGACGATGGCGTCGGTGGACTGCTCGGGGTGCAGCTGGAACTCCTCGGAGAGCACCACGCCGATCCGCTCGGGCTTCAGCAGCTCGGCGATCTTGGCGCGGTCCTCCAGCTCCGGGCAGGCCCCGTAGCCCAGCGAGAAGCGGGCGCCGCGGTACTTCAGGGCGAACATGTCGCGGACGTCCTGCGGGTCCTCGTCGCCGAAGCCGAGCTCGTAGCGGACCCGGGCGTGCCAGAACTCGGCGAGCGCCTCGGCCAGCTGCACCGACAGGCCGTGCAGCTCCAGGTAGTCGCGGTAGGCGTTGGCGGCGAACAGCTCGTTCGCGGCCTCGGAGACCCGGTTGCCCATGGTGACCACCTGCAGCGCCACCACGTCCCGCTCGCCGGAGTCCTCCGGGCGGAAGAAGTCGGCCAGGCAGAGCCGGCGGCCGCGGCGCTGCCGCGGGAAGGTGAACCGGGTCCGCTCGGAGCCGTCCTCGTTGTGGACGATCAGGTCGTCGCCCTTGGAGTTGGCCGGGAAGTAGCCGTAGATCACGGCGGGCTCCAGCCAGCCCTCGGTCTGCAGCCGGTCCAGCCACATCCGCAGCCTCGGCCGGCCCTCGGTCTCCACCAGCTCCTCGTACGAGGGGCCGTCGCCGGTGCGCGAGGCCTTCAGGCCCCACTGGCCCTTGAACAGCGCGTCCTCGTCCAGCCAGGAGGCGTAGTCCGCGAACGGGATGCCCTTGACGATCCGGTCGCCCCAGAACGGCGGCACCGGCACCCGGTTGTCGACGGCCACGTCGGAGCGGACCTGGCCGAGGTTGACCTCCTCGACCTCCTCCACCTCGACCCGGGCGTGCCGGCGCTGCCGCAGCTCCGGCAGGGCCGCACCGGGCACGCCGCGCTTGACCGCGACCAGCGCGTCCATCAGCTTGAGGCCCTCGAAGGCGTCCCGGGCGTAGCGGACCTCGCCCTGGTAGACCTCGTGCAGGTCCTGCTCGACGTAGGCGCGGGTGAGCGCGGCGCCGCCGAGGATCACCGGGAAGTCGGCGGCCAGGCCGCGCTGGTTCAGCTCCTCCAGGTTCTCCTTCATGATCACCGTGGACTTGACCAGCAGTCCGGACATGCCGATGACGTCCGCCCGGTGCTCCTGCGCCGCCTCCAGGATCGCCGAGACCGGCTGCTTGATACCGAGGTTGACAACGTTGTAGCCGTTGTTCGACAGGATGATGTCGACCAGGTTCTTGCCGATGTCGTGGACGTCGCCCTTCACGGTGGCGAGCACGATGGTGCCCTTGCCCTCCGAGTCGGACTTCTCCATGTGCGGCTCCAGGTGGGCCACCGCGGACTTCATCACCTCGGCGGACTGCAGCACGAACGGCAGCTGCATCTGGCCGGAGCCGAACAGCTCGCCGACCACCTTCATGCCGGCCAGCAGCGTGTCGTTGATGATCTCCAGGGCCGGACGGGCCGTCAGCGCCTCGTCCAGGTCGGCCTCCAGGCCGTTGCGCTCGCCGTCGACGATCCGCCGCTGCAGGCGCTCCTCCAGCGGCAGCGCCGCCAGCTCCTCCGCCTTGGACGCCCTCACCGAGGCCGAGGAGACGCCCTCGAACAGCTCCAGCAGGCGCTGCAGCGGGTCGTAGCCGTCCCGGCGGCGGTCGTACACCAGGTCCAGCGCGACCTCGCGCTGCTCCTCGGGGATCCGCGCGATCGGCAGGATCTTGGAGGCGTGCACGATCGCCGAGTCCAGGCCGGCCTCCACGCACTCGTGCAGGAAGACCGAGTTCAGCACCACGCGGGCGGCCGGCGAGAGGCCGAAGGAGATGTTGGACAGGCCGAGCGTGGTCTGCACCTGCGGGCGGCGGCGCTTCAGCTCGCGGATCGCCTCGACGGTCTCGATGCCGTCCCGGCGGGACTCCTCCTGGCCGGTGCCCAGGGTGAAGGTGAGGCAGTCGACCAGGATCGACGACTCGTCGATGCCGTACTCGGTGGTGAGCTGCTCGATCAGCCGCTCGGCGATGGCGACCTTCTTGTCGGCGGTGCGGGCCTGGCCCTCCTCGTCGATGGTCAGCGCGATCAGGCCGGCGCCGTGCTCGCGGGCGAGCGAGGCGATCCTGCCGAAGCGGGTCTCGGGGCCGTCGCCGTCCTCGTAGTTGACCGAGTTGAGCACCGCGCGGCCGCCGAGCGCCTCCAGGCCGGCCCGCAGCACCTCCGGCTCGGTGGAGTCCAGCACCAGCGGCAGGGTCGAGGCGGTCGCCAGCCGGGTGGCGACCTCCCGCATGTCGGCGACGCCGTCCCGGCCGACGTAGTCGACGCACAGGTCGAGCAGGTGGGAGCCGTCCCGGATCTGGTCGCGGGCGATCTCCACGCAGGCCTGCCAGTCCTCGGCGAGCATCGCCTCGCGGAACTTCTTGGAGCCGTTGGCGTTGGTGCGCTCGCCGATCGCCAGGTAGGAGAGGTCCTGACGGAAGGGCACCGACTGGTAGAGCGAGGCGGCGGCCGCCTCCGGCTTCGGGTCGCGGGCCACCACCGGGCGGCCCTGGACGCGCTCGACCACGTGCCGCAGGTGCTCGGGGGTGGTGCCGCAGCAGCCGCCGACCAGCGACAGGCCGTACTCGCGCACGAAGGTCTCGTGGGCGTCCGCCAGCTCCTCGGGGCTCAGCGGGTAGTGCGCGCCGTCCTTGCCGAGGACGGGCAGGCCGGCGTTGGGCATGCAGGAGAGGCCGACCTTGGCGTTCTTCGCCAGGTAGCGCAGGTGCTCGCTCATCTCGGCGGGGCCGGTGGCGCAGTTCATGCCGATGTAGTCGATGCCCAGCGGCTCCAGGGCGGTCAGCGCCGCACCGATCTCCGAGCCGAGCAGCATGGTGCCGGTGGTCTCCACCGTCACCTGGGCGAGCACCGGCAGGTCCAGGCCCGCCTCGGCGAGCGCCTGCTTGACGCCCAGCACGGACGCCTTGGTCTGCAGCAGGTCCTGGCTGGTCTCGATCAGCAGGGCGTCGGCGCCGCCGGCGATCAGGCCGGCCGCGTTCTGCCGGAAGCCCTCGCGGATCACCTCGAAGGTGGTGTGGCCCAGGGTCGGCAGCTTGGTGCCGGGGCCGATCGAGCCGAGCACCCAGCGGGTCCGGCCGTCCCGGGCGGTGAACTCGTCGGCCGCCTCGCGGGCGATCCTCGCGCCGGCCTCGGACAGCTCGACGATGCGGTCGGCGATCTCGTACTCGCCGAGCGCGGCGTGGTTGGCGCCGAAGGTGTTGGTCTCCACGCAGTCCACGCCGACGGCGAAGTACGCGTCGTGGACCGAGCGCACGATGTCCGGGCGGGTGACGTTGAGGATCTCGTTGCAGCCCTCCAGCTGCTGGAAGTCCTCCAGGGTCGGGTCCTGCGCCTGCAACATCGTGCCCATCGCGCCGTCGGCCACCACGACGCGGGTGGCGAGGGCTTCGCGGAGGGCGTTCGCACGCTCCTGGTGGGCGGCGGCTGCGGCGGACGAGGGGACGGCTGTGGCCATGGGGCGACTCCCTGGGTGCGACGGCTGTCGGCTATGCGTCCCCTCCTGGTTCGGGGATGCACGCCGTCAGGGTATCCGGACACCTGCCCGGCGACGGAACCCGTTCCGCATCCTGGGCGTCCTGTCCACCTGAACGGACGGGACGGGAGGGGCCGGGTGCCACGGAGGATCACCGCGCCGGCGGCGTGGCTGCACAGGCTGCGGCCCGGACGGAGCAGGCGACGGCGGCTCACCGTCGCCGTCCTCGCCGTCCTCGGCCTGCTGCTCCTTCCGGTGGGCGGCGCCGCCGCCGCCCTCCGCCTCCAGTACGTGGGCGAACCGTCCGCCGAGGCCAGGACGCGGGACCGCGACGCCCTCTGGCTCGGCCACGCCTGGGTGGACGGGCGGCGCACCGACGCCGACCTCACCGCACTCGCCGCCCGCCTCGCCGGCACCGGCGTCCACGACCTGTACGTGCACACCGGGCCGCTCGCGCACGACGGCTCGCTCGACCCCGCGCTCGCCCCGCAGGCCCGGTGGTTCCTGGACGGCGTCCACCGCCGGCTGCCCGGCCTGCGGGTGCAGGCCTGGCTCGGCGACGTGGTCGCCCCGGAGAAGGACGGCCTCCACCTGGACCGGCCCGAGGTCCGGACCCGGATCACCGTCGCCACCGTGCAGACCCTGGCCCTCGGGTTCGAGGGCGTGCACTTCGACCTCGAACCCGTCCGCTCGGGGTCGGCCGGCTTCCTCGCCCTGCTCGACCAGGTCCGCCCGCTCACCGCGGCCTCCGGGGTGCCGCTCTCCGTCGCAGCCCCGCAGATCGACCCCGTCCCCGGGCTGCACCGGGTCGGACTCGCGGTCGCCGACCACGGCAAGTGGTGGTCGAAGGAGTACTTCGCCGACGTCGCCCGGCGGGTCGACCAGATCGCGGTGATGAGCTACGACACCGGGATGCCGCTGGAGTCGCTGTACGGCGGCTACGTCGCCCGGCAGACCGAACTCGCGCTGGCCGCCACCCCGGACTCGGTGGACCTGCTGATGGGCCTGCCCGCGTACTGGCAGGACGACTTCGGCCACCGCGGCTCCGCCGAGACCGTCGCGGCGGCCGTCCGCGGCGCCCGGCTCGCCCTCGGCCGCAGCGGACGGCAGTCCTTCGGCCTCGCGCTGTACGTCGACTTCACCGCCACCCCGGCCGACTGGAACGCCTACCGCAACGGCTGGTGCCGCTGAGCGCCGCCCGGGTTAGGCTGCGGCCATGACCGAACCGGCCCTGGACGCAGCGGAACTGACGACCGATCACCTCGTCCTGCGGCGGCCGGTCCCGACGGACGTGGCGGCGATCCTGGCCGTCCACCGCGACCCGCGGACCTGCCGGCACAACCCCTCCGACGCGCTGCGCACCAGGGCCGAGGCCGAGTGGCTGTACCGGCGCTGGGACGAGCGGTGGCAGCGCAGCGGCTTCGGGTACTGGGTGGTGCGCGGCCGCGGGGCGGAGCAGCCGCTCGGCTTCTGCGGGGTGAAGCCCACCGTGCTGGGCGGGCTGCGCGGGCTCAACCTCTTCTACCGCTTCGACCCGGCCTGCTGGGGCCGGGGCGTGGCCGGCGAGGCCGCCACCGCGGTCGTCGCCTGGGCCGGCCGGGAGCTGCCGCGGCTGCCGCTGATCGCCCGGATACGCCCGGAGAACCTGGCCTCCCAGCGCGTCGCCGAGAAGGCCGGCCTGACCCGCGCCGCCCACCTGGACGAGATCGGCGAGGACGGCCTCGACTGGATCTGGGCCCGCAACCTGCCGTAGCAGGCGCCCCTGGCCGGCTTTCCCGATCCCGCATCGCCAGCCACCCCGGATCGCGCAGTCCTCCCCCGGCCTCCGGCCGGGAGGTGCCCCCACGCGCCCCCGTGGCGTCACAGCGGGGTGCTGTGCAGGGCGATCAGCAGGCGCCAGACCCGGCCGGCGAAGGTGGGCGGGTCGGCGGCGATCAGGTCGTGCAGCCAGTCGGCGAGCAGGCCGGTGAAGGCCGCGGCGACCGCGGAGGCCACCGTGTCGGCGTGCGGGGCGCCGGCCCGTTCGCGTTCGGTGCGGCTGCGCTCCCGCAGTCGCCTGTGCATGAGGTCGCCGAGCGGGCCGCCGCCGCCCGGGTCGAGCAGGCCCCGGTAGAGGGCGGCGTGCCCGGCGGCGTCCGCCAGGAAGGCGGTGAGCGCGGCGGGCGGCGCCGCCGGGTCGACCGGGCCGCGCCAGTCGTGCAGGGCGTCGACGGCGGCCTCGACCACCTCCCCGCAGGCGTCGACGGCGAGCGCCCGCAGGTCCTCGTAGTGCAGGTAGAAGGTGGCCCGGCCGAGGCCCGCGCGGCGGACCACGGCCGAGACGCTCACCTCGGCCAGGGGCCGTTCGCCGCACTCGGCGAGCAGTGCGCCGCGCAGGGCGGCCCTGGTGCGCTCGGCGCGGGGGTCGTTCATCCGGCGGCCAGTACGGCGGCGAGGGCGACGGCTCCGGGCAGGGCCTGGGCGACCAGGATCCGCCGGTTGGCGGTGGCGCCGCCGTACAGGCCGGCGACCACGACGCAGCTCAGGAAGAAGACCTGGGCGTCGTGGCCGACCGGGTCGGCGGCGATCAGGCCCCAGACCAGGCCGGCCGCCAGGAAGCCGTTGTAGAGGCCCTGGTTGGCGGCGAGCGGCGCGGTCGCCTTCGCGAGGCCGGCGTCGAAGCCGGAGAGGCTCCGGCCCGGGGAGCGCTCCCAGAGGAACATCTCCAGCACCAGGATGTACGCGTGCAGTGCGGCCACCAGGCCGACCAGGACGTTCGCCGCCGTTTGCATGGATCACTCCGATTTCATGGACACCTGTCCATCAATCATAGACGAGTGTCCAGGAACTCCAGCCACACCGCGGTGTCGGACGGCAGCCCGCCCTCCGCGAGGGCTCCGCTGCTGAGCACCGGACGGGCGCCCTCGGGCAGCGGCACCGGCTGCTCGCCGAGGTTCACCAGGCAGCCGAACCCTCCGGCCCGCCGGAAGGCCAGCACCTCCGGGCCGGAGGGCAGCCAGTCGAAGCCGCCGGTGATCCGCTCGCGGCGGATCCGCAGCGCGGCGCGGTAGAGCTCCAGCATCGAGTCCGGGTCGCCGGTCTGCGCCGCCACGGTGAGCGCGCCCCAGCCGGCCGGCTGCGGCAGCCAGGGCTCGGCACCGTCGGGTGCGAAGCCGTACGGCGGCAGGGTGCCGGACCACGGGATCGGGACGCGGCAGCCGTCGCGGCCGGGGTCGGTGCCGCCCGAGCGGAAGTGCATCGGGTCCTGCAGGCTGCCGAGCGGCAGGTCCTCGACCTCGGGCAGGCCGAGCTCCTCGCCCTGGTAGAGGTAGAGCGAGCCGGGCAGCGCCAGCGAGAGCAGTGCGGCGGCGCGCGCCCGGCGCAGGCCCAGGTCCGGGTCGGTCGGGGTGCCGAAGCGCTTGGTGGCGAACTGGAAGCGGGTGTCCTCGCGGCCGTAGCGGGTGACGGTGCGGGTGACGTCGTGGTTGGCGAGCACCCAGGTGGCCGGGGCGCCGACCGGGGCGTGCGCGGCCAGCGTGCCGTCGATCGAGGCGCGCAGTTCGGCGGCCGACCACGGGCGGGCCAGGAAGTCGAAGTTGAAGGCGGTGTGCAGCTCGTCCGGGCGCAGGTAGCGGGCGAACCGCTCGGTGTCCGGCACCCAGATCTCGCCGATCAGGACGCGCGGCTCCTCGTAGGAGTCCGCGATCGCCCGCCAGGAGCGGTAGATCTCGTGCAGGTCGTCGCGGTCGACGAACGGGTGGGTGTCGACGCCGGGTTCGAAGTCGGGCAGGCCCGGCTCCTTGGTCAGCAGGCCGGCCGAGTCGATCCGCACGCCGGCGGCGCCGCGGTCGAACCAGAAGCGCAGGATCTCCTCGTGCTCCCGGCGGACCAGCGGGTGCGCCCAGTTGAGGTCGGGCTGCTCGGTGGCGAACAGGTGGAGGTACCACTGCCCGTCCTCGATCCGCGTCCACGGGCAGCCGCCGAACTCCGACTTCCAGTCGTTGGGCGGCAGTTCGCCGTGCTCTCCGCGGCCCTCGGTGAAGTGGAAGAGGTCGCGCTCGGGGCTGCCGATGCCGGCCGCGAGGGCCGCCCGGAACCACGGGTGCCGGTCGGACACGTGGTTGGGCACGATGTCCACGACGGTGCGGATGCCGAGGTCGCGGGCCTCCGCGATCAGCTTCTCGGCCTCCTCCAGGGAGCCGAAGACCGGGTCGATGGCGCGGTAGTCGGCGACGTCGTAGCCGCCGTCCTTCAGCGGGGAGGGGTACCAGGGGTTGAACCAGACGGCGTCGAAGCCGAGTTCGGCGAGGTACGGGAGCCGGGCGCGGATCCCCGCCAGGTCACCGGTGCCGTCGCCGTTGCCGTCGGCGAAGCTGCGCGGGTAGACCTGGTAGATCGCCGCGTCTCGCCACCAGTCCCGGCGGTCGGGCTGCTGTACCACGGTGGGTAGTCCTTTCGAGAAATGACGGGCCGTCAGCCCTTGAGCCCGCCCGAGGTCAGGCCGGCCATGATGTTGCGCTGGAAGATCAGGAAGAACACGATGGTCGGCACCGAGGCGATGGCCAGGGCGGCGATCACGACGTTCTGCGGCACGCCGATGGACAGCGAGTTGATGCCGATGTTGAGCGGCTGGTTCTTCGGGTCCGGCTGGACCAGCAGCGGCCACAGGAAGTCCTTCCAGACGTTCACCACCGCGAAGATGGAAACCACGCCGAGGATCGGCCGGGACATCGGCAGCACGATCGACCACAGCGCCCGCAGCGGCGACGCGCCGTCGATGGCGGCGGCGGCCATCAGCTCCTCCGGCACCGAGTCGAAGAAGCGCTTCAGCAGGAAGATGTTGAAGGCGTTCGCCACGGTGGGCAGCCAGATCGCCCACGGGGTGTTGATCAGGTTGAGGTGCAGCAGCGGCAGGTCCAGCACGGTGAGGTACTGCGGCACGATCAGCACGGTGGACGGGATCATCAGCGTCGCCAGCATCATGCCGAGGATCAGGTTGCCGAGGACGGGCCGCAGCTTGGAGAGCGCGTAGGCCGCGGCCACGTCGAAGACCAGCTGGAAGGCGAGCGCCCCGAACGCGTAGTACAGCGTGTTGAAGAGCAGCCGGCCCATGTTGAGCTTGGACCACGCCTCGGTGTACGTGTCGGTGTGGACCTGGTGCGGGTAGAAGGTCGGCGGGCTCTGGATGACCTCCTGGGTGGACTTCAGTCCGCCGGTCACCAGCCAGTAGAGCGGGCCGAGGAAGACCAGGGTGAATGCCACGACCACCAGGACGAGGACGGTCCGGTAGACCGCCTTGCCGAACGGGCGGTTCAGCTGCGTCTCGGAGATCAGGGTACGGGTGGAGGTGTCTGCCATGGCGGTGCTCCCGTCCTAGTCGTTGGTGCGGCTCAGGCGCACGTACAGCGCGGAGAAGCCGGCGAGTACGAGCAGCATGACCAGGCCGAGCGCCGAGGCGCTGCCGTAGTTGTTGAAGCTGAAGGCGTACTGGTAGATGAGGTTGACGACGGTCAGCGTCGAGTTCTGCGGGCCGTTGCCGCCGGTCAGCAGGTAGGGCTCGACGAAGACCTGCATGGTGGCGACGATCTGCAGCAGCAGGAGCAGCGAGAGGATCAGCCGGGTCTGCGGGATCGTGACGTGCCAGATCCGGCGCAGCAGGCCGGCGCCGTCGAGTTCGGCGGCCTCGTAGAGCTCGCCCGGGATGCCCTGCAGGGCCGCCAGGTAGATCAGGGTGGCGCCGCCCATGTTCATCCAGGTGGCCGCGATGACGACCGAGAGCATGGACGTGGTGGGCGAGTTGAGCCAGGCCGAGGTCGGCAGGTGGAGCGCCTTGAGGATCGCGTTGAACAGGCCGTAGCCGGGGTCGTAGAAGTACTTGAAGAGCAGCACCGAGGCGACCGGAGGGAGCATCACCGGCAGGTAGACCAGGATCCGCAGGTAGGCCTTGGCGTGGCGGAGCTCGTTCAGCAGGACGGCGACGACGAACGGCACCGCGAAGCCGAGCACCAGGGCGAGCACCGTGAACAGCAGGGTGTTGCGCCAGGCGTGCCAGAAGTCCGGGTCCGCGAAGATGCGGTCCAGGTTCTCCGTGCCGACCCAGGTGGTCCTTCCGCGCTTGGTCTTCTGGAAGCTCATGATCACTTCGCGGACCATCGGGTACCACGAGAAGTACGCGAAGCAGAGCAGGGCACCGAGCAGGAAGCCATGGCCGGTGAGGTGCCTGCGGATGCGCTGACGGAGGGCGGCGCGGCCCTGCGAGGGATCGGCGTGCGCCGGTGGCTCGGTCTTCCGGCGGGCGGAGACGCTGATCGCTGCCATGGGGGTTACTCCCGGTCGGTCGGAGGGTGTGGCTCGGGCGTGCGTGGGGGCCGGCCCGCCGGCCGGCCCCCACCGGCCGTCACTGGAGGTTGGCCAGCACCTGGTTGACCTGGCTCTCGGCGTCCGAGAGCAGCTTGTCGACGTTGGCGTTCTTGTCGGTCAGGACGGCCGAGACGGCGCCGTCGAGGACCTTGTAGATCTGCTGGGCGTTGGCGGGCTCGGTCTTGCCGGGCACCGAAGTGGCCAGGTACGGCGCGTAGTTCTGCACCGGGACGGTGGCGCTGGCGGCCTTGGCCTTGTTGTCGGCGTCCAGGGTGGAGCCGCCGAACAGGAAGGGCTGCGGCAGGCCGACCGGCAGGCCGTCGGCCTTGGTGCGGGCGTAGTCGAACTGGCCCTTGCCCATGGTCAGCCACTTGAAGTTGACCCAGGCGATGCCGGCCTTGATCTGGTCCGGGGTGGAGCCCTTCTTGAACATGTAGTCGGCGCCGCCGAGCAGGGCGCCCTTGCCGCCGGGCATCGGGCCCATGCCGTAGTCCTCGTAGTTGCCCTTGAGGGTCTGCACCATGTAGGTGATGTCGTCCGGCGCGCCGACGTACATGCCGAGCTTGTCGGTCGACATCTGGGTCATCAGGTCGGGCCACTTGAGGCTCTGGGTGGCGCCCATGGTGTTGTCGGTCCAGCGCATGTCGTACAGGTTCTGCAGGACCTGCTTGCCCTCGGGCGTGTTGAAGGCGGCCTTCTTGCCGTCCTCGGTGGTCATCGAGCCGCCGAGGCCGTAGAGCTCGGCGGTGAAGTGCCAGCCGCCCTGGTTGGTGGCGCTGTAGTCGCCGTAGCCGTTGACGCCGTTGCCGAGCGCCGCGATCTTCTTGGCGGCCTCGCGGATCTCGGCCCAGGTGGTCGGCGGCTTCTCCGGGTCGAGGCCGGCCTGCTTGAAGAGCTTGCGGTTGTACAGCAGGCCCATCTTGTAGTTGGTGGTGGGCAGACCGTAGAGCTTGCCCTCCGAGGTCAGGGTCTTCATGACGGACGGGTCGATGTCCTTGAGCGCGGGCACCGTCTGCTCGTTGACGTAGGCCGAGATGTCCTCGGCCTGGTCGGCGTCGAGCACCTGGTCCAGGTCGGTGAAGTACGTGTAGAAGACGTCCGGCTGGGTCTTGCCCTTGAGCTGCGCGGTGAAGGAGGCCGGCTCCTCGCAGGGGGAGGCGTCCTTCGCGTTGATCGTGACGTTCGGGTAGAGCTTGTTGAACGCCGCGACGTCCTCGGACCACTGCTTGCGCTCGGCCGGCTTGGTGGTCGGCGGCTGGCAGTCGATGCTGATGGTGACCTTGGTGTTCGGGTCGAGGGAGGCACTGGCCGCGGGCTTGCCGGAGTCCCCGGAGTTGCCGGTGTCGGAGCCGGAGGAGCACGCGGCAGCGGTGAGGGCGAGGCCCGCGGCGGCGGCGAGGGCGACGGTTCTGCGGAGGAGCCGGTCTCTGGTCATGCGGATGGACCCTTTCAAGCACGTGTGGGCTGCGCCTGGGCGCGGGGGTGCCCGTGGATTTCCGGTGGGGGGCCGGCCCCGGAAGACGTCCGGGAGCCGGGGAAGCGTGCGAGGCCGGGGCACGGTCGCTGTGTCTGGCAGCAGCGCCGGCCGGTGTCGACTACTTAACCAGCCTCGACAGATGTCCACAAGATGTCGACTGGATTTCGCAAAAAGACGACACTGACAACGCAGGTTTGCGTGACCGGTCTGGCGGTCGCATGGTCGCCGCGCCCCGCCCGCCACCTGCCGAAAGACCCCCCACGGAGCCCCGGAAGCCCTTGCCGGGCCTGGTGGCACCGGGTTGCGCAACCATCCGCGCAAGCGGCCCGCAGGGCCCGCAAGCGGCTGCAGGAAACGCCGAAGCAGGGCGGGCCGATGGGCGCCCGCCCTGCTTCGTTTGCGCAATCGTTACGGGTTGACGGTGATCTTGAAGGTGGACGTGGTGTTCTGGATGTCCTTGAAGTTGCCGCTCATGGTGAGGTTGTTGAAGACCGCCTCACCCACCGCCGGGCCCTGGCCCGCCTCGGGCATCTCGTTGGCCCAGACGCCGTAGCCGGACTTGGCGTCGAAGGCGTCGCCGCTCTTCTTGGCGCCGGTGATCGAGACGTTGGTGAAGACGGTGTCCTTCACCGGGTTCTCCGGCTGGCTGCCGGTGTACTTGGTCTGGAACATGATGCCGCTGTAGGTCGGGTCGACGATGTCGACGTCGCTCACGCGGATGCCCTGGAAGACCTTGGAGGCCGAGAAGACCCAGATCGCCGGGAAGACCTGCTGGCCCCAGAAGTGGCCGCCGGACCGGACGATCGTCATGTTCTGCAGGTTCGTCGTGGGCGAGGCGCCGAAGCCGTTCATCGGGTAGCCGAAGTCCAGCGACGAGATGGTCACGCCGGAGTAGCAGAGGGTGTCCGCGATGTAGATGTTGCGGAAGGTGTTGGCGTAGCCGCCGTACACCGCGATGCCCGCCGCACGCCAGGTCAGGATGGTGGTGAGGTTCTCGAAGACGTTGTTCTTCTCGTCGGCGCCGCCGGCGTCGATGGCGGAGAACAGCGCGAAGGAGTCGTCACCGGTGGCCCGCGCCTCGTTGTTCGAGATGAGGTTGTCGGTGGAGCCGTTGGTCATGTTGATGCCGTCGGCGAAGGTGTCGCGGATCCGCGAGTTGGTGATCCGCATGCTGTCGGTGTTGGCACCCCAGTACATGCAGACCATGTGCTCGGTCCAGATGTTGTCGATCGTGATGTTCGCGACGTTGGAGAAGTCGAACACCTTGCCGGGGCCGTCGATCCGCGAGGTGTAGTTGCCGAAGTACGCGAAGCCCGAGAAGGTCGAGCCGTTCGCGGTGGCCTCGGCGCGGAAGCCGACGTCGGTGTTGCTCTGCGAGGCGGGCGCGTAGAACCGGGTGAACCAGGGGCCTGCGCCGACGACCTTGACCGCCTTGCCGTAGACCTGGAGCTTGTTGGCGGTCTGGTAGTCGCCCGCGGGCAGGTAGACGCCGACGTAGGTGCCGGTGGTGTCCATCCGGACCTTGTCCAGGGCGTTCTGCACGTCCTGGTGGGTGAAGCCGGTCGGGACGACGTACTTCGCCGGGTCCGGGTTGGCGATCTGGGTGGCCTGCTCCAGGCTCACGAAGTCGATCGCGTACTGGCTGGTGTTGGCCGGGTCCTTCTGCAGCTTGATCTTGTGACCGGCCGGCACGGTGGTGCCGAGCAGCAGGTTGGCCTCGTCGTAGACGTGCCGCTGCCCGCCGGAGCCGGGCGAGTTGCCGGGCGCGGTCTCGCTGCCGTACAGCCAGGCGTACTTGGACGTCAGGTCGATCGCCTTGAGGAAGGTGCCGTCGACGTAGACGTTCAGCGTGGCGTTGGTGCCGTCGCCGCTCGCACTGTCCGGGATCGAGAAGCGGGTGACCAGCGTGTTGGTGGCCGCCTTGGTGGTGAACTCCACCGAGGAGCCGGTCGAGTTGAGCGTCACGGCCTTGCGGCCGGAGGCCTCGCCGGCCAGGTCGCCGATGGTGCGGTTCGGGCCGACCACGGCCGCCCCGCCGCCCAGCACGCCGTCCTCGGCCTCGTAGGTGTCGAAGGGCATGTTGGCGCCGCGGCCGATGTACAGGCCCTGGCTGCTGGTGTTGTTGGCCTGCTTGACCGGCAGCTCGTTGGCGTCGGTGGCGATGACCGTCTTCACCGTGTACTTGCCGTTGACGGCCGTCCAGCTGCCCAGCGACACCGGGGAGGTGGTGGCGCCGGGGGCGATCGCGCCGCTGTAGGAGCCGGTCAGCGTCTTGACGGCGTTGCCTTGGGCGTCGAGCACGGTCAGGGTGATCCCGTGGGCGCCGGAGGCGGCCGCCGAGGTGCCCTGGTTCTTGATCGCCACGGTGAAGTTGACCGCGTTGCCGGCCGCCGGGTTGGACGGCGACCAGGAGACCGGCGCGGCCACCAGGTCGGAGCTGGCCACCTGGTTGACCACCAGGTCGCTCGCCGCCGTCCAGGTGTTGTTGGTCTCGTCCTGCTCGATGACGGCGTTGGACTCGTCGACCTTGGCGGTGAGCTGGTAGCTGCCCGCGTTCTGCGCCGGGACGCTCACGTTGACGGTGCTGGAGGCACCCGCGGCGAGCGCGCCGACCTGGGCGGTGCCGACCTTGGTGGAGCCCAGGTACAGGTTGACCGAGGTGGCGGCGGAGGCGGCGTTGCCCTGGTTCTTCACCGTGGTGGCGAGGGTCAGGGCGTCGGTCTCGACCGGGCTGGCCGGGGAGACGGTGGTGCCGGTGACGGTCAGGTCCGGGTTGGGGGCGGGCACGCCGACCACCTGGAACTCGGCGACCTGGCCGGCGCTGGAGCCGGTGTTGCTGGTGATCTTCAGCTGGACGTCGGCGACCCGGGCGCCGACCGGGATGGTCACCGTGTTGCCGGAGGCCGGGTCGAAGCCGTACGGCTTCGCGGCGACCAGCGTGGTGAAGGTCGAGCTGCTCTGCTCGCGGCCCAGCACCTCGATGGTCTGGGTGCGGGCGCCCCAGGCCGAGGCCGGGTTGAGCTTGAGCACCACCTGCTGGGTGTCGGCGTTCGAACCCAGTGCCACGGTGAGGGTGTTGGGGTAGCTGCCGCCCGCGCCCTCCCAGTAGCTGGTGACGTCGTTGTCGTTGGCGTTGGTCGCCACGAAGGAGTAGACGGAGGAGTTGGCCGTGATCGGCTTGCCCGCCGCCAGGTTGGTGCCGTTGCCGCCGGTCTGGCCGGTGCGGATCACCGTGTTGCTGGAGTCGGACTGGTTGCCCGCCGCGTCCTTGGCTTTGACGTAGTAGGAGACGGTCGCGGTGTCCGGCTGGCTGTCGGTGTAGGTCAGCACCGAGCCGCCGACGCTGGCCTTCAGCGAGCCGTTGGCGTACACGTCGTAGCCGCTGACGCCCACGTTGTCGGAGGAGGCCGTCCAGGTCAGCTTGATCTGGCCGGAGCCGGGCTGGGTGTAGGCCAGGCCGCCGGGCGCGCTGGGCGCCTGGGTGTCGCCGCTCTGGCCGGTGCGGGTGACGGTGTTGCTGGCCGCGGACTGGTTGCCCGCCGCGTCCTTCGCCTTGACGTAGTACGAGACGGTCGCGCTGTCCGGGCGGCTGTCGGTGTAGGTCAGCACGTTCCCGGCCACGCTGGTCAGCAACTCGCCGTTGGCGTAGACGTCGTAGCCGGTGACGCCCACGTTGTCGGTGGCCGCGTTCCAGGTCAGCTTGATCTGGCCGGAGGCCGGCTGGGTGTACGCCAGGCTGCCGGGCGCGCCGGGCGCCTGGGTGTCGCCGCTGCTCGGGCCGTACACCTCGAACTCGGAGAGCTGGGCGGCCGGCCAGGCGCTGTTGGCGGTGAACGAGAGGCGCACGTACCGGGTGGTGGTCGTGCTCAGGTTGATCGTCGCGCTGTTCCCGGTGGCCGGGTTGAAGGTGTAGGCGGCGGAGGCGACCAGGTCGGTGAAGTTGCTGCCGTCGGTGGAGCCCTGGACCTTCAGCGTCTCACTGCGGGTCTCCCAGCCGGAGGGCAGCCGCAGCACCAGCTTGTTGACCGGCACGGCGGAGCCGAGGTCGGCCTGGTACCACTGCGGGAAGGCGTTGTTGGCGCTCTCCCAGTAGGTGCCGGTGTTGCCGTCGGCCGCGTTGTTCGCCGTGTAGGCGCCGTTGGCGCTGCTGGCGGTGGCCGAGCGGACGAGGTTGCCGGAGGCGCTGGTCGAGCCGTACACCTCCAGCTCGGAGATCTGGGCGGCCGGCCAGCCGGTGTTCGCGGTGACGCTCACCCGCACGAAACGGGTGGTCGTGGAGGCGAAGTTCAGCCGGACGGTGTTGCCGGCGCCCGGGTCGAAGGACTGGGCGGCGGAGCCGAGGACGGTGGAGAAGTTCGAGCCGTCGGTGGAGCCCAGCAGGGTCAGCGTCTCGTCCCGGGATCCCCAGCCCGCCGGCAGCTTCAGCACCACCTGGTCGATCGCGGCGGGGCTGCCCAGGTCGACCTGGACCCACTGCGGCAGCGCGTTGTTGGCCGACTCCCAGTAGGTCTCCTGGCTGCCGTCGTTGACGTTGCCGACCACCTGGACACCGGTGGAACTGCTGGCGGTCACGGTCTTGCCGGCCGCGAGGTTCGGACCGCCGGCGGCGTGGGCCGGTACGACCGGCCCGATCACCATCAGCAGCAGTCCGGTCGCGACCGTCGCGGCGCCGAGCCGCGGCAGTGTGCGGTTGGATCTCATTGCGTCCCTCTGTCTCGGATGTCATGGCGTGCGCGGCGTGGCGGCCCCCGGCTCCGCCGCGCGAGCACCCCTCGGGGTGCGCCGGGGCATGCCCCGGATCGGGCCGCCGGGTGTGCGGCGGCCCGAGGTCTGTGGTGGGTCCGTCCTCCCCGCGGCGGTGCGCGGGCGCCGGTGTTCCGGCCGGACGGGCGCTACTGGGCGAAGACCTGCAGCGCGGAGAGCTGCCCGGCCGGCCAGCCGGTGTTGCCGGTGAACTGCAGCCGGAGGTACCGGGTCTGCACGGCGGCGGGCAGGGTGAGCCCGGCGGTGTTGCCGGTGGCCGGGTCGAAGCGGTACCCGGCGGCGCCGGCCAGGGTGGTGAAGGCGGTGCCGTCGGTGGAGCCGAGCACGGCGACCGTCTGGGTGCGGGCGGCCCACGCCGGGGCGGGCGGCACCGCGAGGACCAGGCGCCGGACGGGGTACACCGTCTGCAGGTCGACCTGGATCCACTGCGGGAGGGCGTTGTTGGCGCTCTCCCAGTACGAGTCGAAGTCGCCGTCGACGGCGTTGCCGCTGCCGTAGACCTGGGTGTGGCTGCTCTCGGCGGTCGGCCGGCGCAGTGCGAGGTCCCCGGCGGGCGGCGGCGGGGTGGTGCCGCCGGTGGTGGGCGGGGTGGGCCGGACGGGGGTCAGGGCGAGCTGCCCCTTGAGCATCCGGCCGCCGTCGGCGGTGAGCCTCAGGTAGTAGTCGGAGGAGCAGGCGGTGCCGTCCTCGTCGAGGGCGAGCAGGCCGGAGCCGGCGGGCAGCATCGCCGCGCTCTCCGCCGTCTTGGCGATCTGGTTGCCCTCGTTGAACTCGTCGAACATGGAGATGTACAGGCCCTGCGCGCCGAGCCGGACGGTGTTGTAGAACTGCCGCCACATGAAGTCGCCGTGCGCGCGCTGGCGTTCGGAGACGTCACCGGGCAGCACGCACGGCTGGTAGTCGATGCCGCGGGCGTTGCAGTCGGCCTGGTCGCCCTGCTGCACGTTCGTGAGGAACCGATCGGCGTCGGCGGTGGTGCCGATCCGGCCGACCATCCACGGCGAGATCATGTGGAAGGCGTGGTAGACGTCCAGGTAGCCGGGCCGGGAGTCGTTGACACCGGTGCGCCAGTACGTCGGCACCCCGCCCGTCACGTAGCAGCCGCGGGCCCGGAACCAGGTGACGACGTCCAGACAGGCGGCCGGGCTCCAGGGGTGGTTGGCGTCGGCGAAGCCGAACCCCCAGATCCCGACCACCGGCATGCCGTTCTGCCGGGCGTAGGCGGTCGAGGCGGTGTGCCGGGACATCCGGTCCGTCCAGTCGGCCTTGATCTCCTCCTGCATCGACGTCCAGCCGCTGACGTCGTACATCACGTAGAACTTCCGGTCGTTGGCCTCCGCGGCGCTGCGCACCTTCGCGGTCACGGCGTCGCGGGTGGCGCCCTCGCCGCCGTTGGGGTTGAACCGCTGGAGGGCGGCGGTGTCGCAGCCGTACTCGCGCATCCAGCGGAAGTGCGTGTCGACGGTCTGCTGGTCGTAGGAGGAGAACAGCACGGCGGGGGTGCCGTCGCCGAGCGGGCCGTAGGCCGTGCGGTGGCCGGCGGTGTACTCGCGCATGTCCGGCCAGGCCCGCAGGGCGTTGTTGCCGGGGGACGGCGCGTGCGACCAGTCCTGGGACCAGTGCCACCAGCCGTTGATCGGGGCGCCGTCCCCGGGGCAGGCGAACCAGCCCTGGTAGCCGACGGTGATCCTGCCGACGACGTCCCCGGGCGGGCTGCCGGCCGCGCGGGCGGACGCGGCCGGCAGCAGTCCGGCCGTCGAGGCGGCGGCTGCCGTCAGGAGGAGCGAGCGGCGCGAGATTCCCATGGGGTCCTGCCTTCGTGGGGGGAAGTTGCAGAAGGAATCGCGAATCTGACGTTGATCTGTTTGAGTTTTGCGCGATGGCAGCCAAGAGTTACAGAGGTGCTACAGGCATGTCAACGGATCGCACCGCATGCGGGCACACGAAAAGGGCGGGCACCGAAGTGCCCGCCCTTGGTCCGACGGTCCGTCAGGGGATGGGTTGCAAGGATTCCTCCCGGGTCGTCAACCCCGGTCGCGCATCGGGGCGGTGGACCCCCGGACCACCAGCTCCGGCTCGAAGAGCAGCTCGTCGTGGGTCACCTTCACCCCGGCGATCTCACCCACCAGCAGCTCGACGGCCGCCCGCCCCATCGCCTCGATGGGCTGGCGCACCGTGGTCAGCGGCGGGTCGGTGCACATCATGAACGAGGAGTCGTCGTACCCGATCACCGACACGTCGCCGGGCACCGACAGGCCCGCCCGGCGCACCGCGCGGACGGCCCCGAGCGCCAGCGGGTCGCTCGCGCAGACCACGCCGGTGACGCCCTGGCGCAGCAGCCGGGTGGTCGCCGCCTGGCCGCCCTCCAGGCTGAACAGGGCCTGCTCCACGTGCTCGTCCGGCAGGTCGACACCGGCCCTGGCCAGCGCCGCACGGGCCGCGCCGAGCTTGCGCTGCGAGGGCACGTGGTCGGCCGGGCCCAGCACCAGGCCGATCTTGCGGTGGCCCAACTGGTGCAGGTGGCCGACGGCCTGCTCGACGGCGACCGCGTCGTCACAGGACACCCGGGGGAAGTCCAGGTCCTCGATGGCGGCGTTGAGCAGCACCGTCGGCAGGCTGCGCTCGGCGAGCCGGTCGTAGTGCTCGTGCGGGGCGTCGCCCTGGGCGTACAGGCCGCCGAAGAACACGATGCCGGACACCTGCTGCTCCAGCAGCAGGTCCACGTAGTCCGCCTCGGAGACGCCGCCCGCGGTCTGGGTGCAGAGCACCGGCGTGAAGCCCTGGCCGGCCAGCGCACCGCTGACGACCTCGGCAAACGCGGGGAAGATCGGGTTCTGCAGCTCCGGCAGGACCAGGCCGACCAGCCGGGCCCGCTCGCCGCGCAGCTGGGTGGGGCGCTCGTAGCCGAGCACGTCGAGCGCGGTCAGCACCGCGGCCCGGGTCGCCTCGGAGACGCCGGGCTTCTCGTTCAGCACCCGGCTGACGGTCGCCTCGCTCACCCCGACCTTCTTCGCCACTTCGGCAAGTCGTCGTGTCATGGCTGCGAGTGTACGGCAAAAAACGCAAACGGCTTGCGTGAATTTGCAGAGCTTGTCGCGCTCGCGTTCCGCATGCGAATGACTACCATGCGTGACGGCACGTCATCCGGCGCCGCCCTCGCCGCCCTTCGGATCCCCCGCAGGCCCTCCCGCAGGCCCTCCCGCAGGCCCTCCCCCGCAGGCTTCCCTCCCCCGCAGAACCGGAGTACCCCCGTGCGCCCCCAGCTGCTCGCCGCCCTCACCGCCGCTCCCCTGCTCCTGCTGCCCGCCGCGACCCCGGCCGGCGCCGCCCCGGCCGCCCGCTACGCGGCGCTCGGCGACTCCTACGCCGCCGGGGTGGGCGCGGGGGCCTACGACCCGGTGAGCGCCGGCTGCCGCCGCTCCACCCGCTCCTACCCGGAGCTCTGGCGGGCCGCGAACGGGCCGGCCGACTTCCTCTTCGCCGCCTGCAACGGCGCCGCCACCGCCGACGTGGAGCGCGACCAGGTCCCGCGGGTGCCCGCCGACACCACCCTCGTCACCCTCACCGTGGGCGGCAACGACCTGGGCTTCGGCGACGCCGTCGTCGCCTGCCTGCAGCCGCTCACCACCGACGCGCACTGCGACGCCGCCCTGGACGAGTCCGAGCGCCGGCTGCGCGAGGAGCTCCCGGGCCGCCTCGACACGCTGTACCGCGCCCTGGACGCCAAGGCCCCCGCGGCCCGCGTGGTCGTCACCGGCTACCCCCACCTGCTCGGCACCGCCGCGACCTGCCTGATCGGCACCGAGGCCCGCCGGGCCCGCTTCAACGCCCTCACCGACGCGCTGGACGACCTGATCGAGCGTCAGTCCGCCAAGCAGGGCTTCCGCTTCGCCGACGTCCGGGCGGGCTTCGACGGACACGGAGCGTGCCGGGGCGGCCCGGACGAGTGGATCCACCCGATCACCCTGCCGCTCTGGGAGTCGTACCACCCGAAGGCCGCCGGGCAGTCCGGCGGCTACCTGCCGAGCGTGTCGGACGCCGCGCTCGGATAGGCTTCCCACTCCGGCCTGGGAAGGCATCAAAGCCCGTAGGCTGGGCAGGTAGGGACCGTGGAACGGGGCGTTCCACGCGAGGTTCGACAGGCCGGCAGCCGGCCACCGGTCCACGGACCGGGAGGGGGGCGGCACCGGTCGACGGAGGGAGACGCTGGGTGATCGAGCTGGAGGACGTTCCCGAGTTGATCGACCCGGTGATGATCTGCGCCTTCGAGGGCTGGAACGACGCCGGCGACGCCGCCTCGGCCGCCGTCGGACACCTGGACGAGACCTGGGGCGGCAAGGTGTTCGCGGCGCTCGACGCCGAGGACTACTACGACTTCCAGGTCAACCGCCCCACCATCTGGCTGGACGGCGGCGTGCGCCGGATCACCTGGCCGACCACCCGCCTCTCGGTGGTCCGGGTGAACGAGCCGAAGACCCGGGACCTCGTGCTGGTCCGCGGCATCGAGCCCAGCATGCGCTGGCGCTCCTACTGCAACGAGCTGCTCGGCTTCGCCCACGAGCTGGGCGTCGAGCTGGTGGTCATCCTCGGCGCCCTGCTCGGGGACACCCCGCACAGCCGCCCCGTCCCGGTCAGCGGCGTCACCTCGGACGCGGCGCTCGCCCGCACGCTCGACCTGGAGGAGAGCAAGTACGAGGGGCCGACCGGCATCGTCGGCGTCCTGCAGGAGGCCTGCGCGCACGCCGGGGTGCCGGCCGTGACGCTCTGGGCCGCGGTGCCGCACTACGTGGCGCAGCCGCCCAACCCCAAGGCCACTCTGGCGCTGATCAACAAGCTGGAGGACATGCTCGACCTGCGGATCCCGCCGGGCGAACTGGCCGAGGACTCCCGCGCCTGGCAGCTCGGGGTGGACCAGCTGGCCGCCGAGGACAGCGAGGTCGCCGAGTACGTGCAGCAGCTGGAGGAGGCCCAGGACACCGCCGAACTGCCGGAGGCGTCCGGCGACGCCATCGCCCGCGAGTTCGAGCGGTACCTGCGGCGGCGCGAGAACCTCGGCCCCACCGGCGAGAAGCCCGTCGCCGGCCACGCCACCGAGTCCAAGCCC
>NZ_JBEYFP010000037.1:0-25756 GCF_040634455.1 Kitasatospora sp. NPDC007106 | reverse complement strand
CGGGCGGCACCGCGGCGCGAGCCGCCGCCCGCCCGCGGCCTGGCCTCGGACGGGTCCGGCCCCAGCACCCCGCCGAACAGGTCGCCCTGCGCGGGGGTGGCGGTCGGCAGCCCCTTCGGCCGGGGCGGCTCGGGCTGCCGCTCGGCGGCGGGCGGAGGCGCCTGCTCGTAGTCGGGGCGGTCCCACTCGGCGGGGGCGGCGGGGCGCTCGCCCCAGGGTCGCTGCTCCTCGGCGTACGGGGCCGGTACCTGCTCGTAGCGGGGGGCGTCGTACCGGTCGGGCCGCTCCGGCTGCTCGTACGGGCGCTCGGGCTGCTGCTCGTACGGCCGGGGCTGGTCGTAGGACGGGGGTGCGTAGCGCTCGGGCTCGCCGTGGTACGGGCGCTCGGACCACTCCTGGCCGGGCTGCGGGCGCGGCGGCTCGGCCTGCTGCGGCTCGGGGGCGGGGGTCGGCAGCGCGTTGGCGTCCACCATCACGGCGATCCGGACGGGCCGGGCGAACTCGTAGGTGAGCGCCTCGGTGAGCTGGGGGAGGAGACGACCCTCCAGCACCTGCTTGGCCCGCTCGTTGGGGGCCGCCAGCAGGGCGGTGTCGTGCATCATCCACATCGGCTGGGTGCGCCGCAGCCACATCTTGTCGCTGTCCCCGACCCCGGCGTCGTTGACCAGCCGCTCGACGACCTTCGCCCAGAGCGGGACGAGATCGCTGTTGACATCAGCCACTGGTGCACGCTTTCTCGTTCCCCGCGGTGGGGGGCTCAGGGGGACTCGGGGTGCCGGTCCGATCGATGAACAAACCCGACAAGTCCTGCAACGGTAGTCAGCGGGCAGAGCTGATTCAAGTTGTTGTCCACAGGCTGTGGGCGACGGGCGGCGGGGCTGCCGGTTTGACCCTCCGGGGCGGTGCCGCGTACCGTAACCAGGTCGAGTTGTCGATGGCCGCTGCCGCATGCCCGCGGGTCCACCCGCTTCCACAAGGCGCGCAGCACGGGCGCCGTGGATGGCCCCAACCCCAGCAGACCTGGGCCGTTGGGGTGGATTTCCCGTCGAAGGGGAGATCGCGCGGACGCACGGTGACGGCCAAGCGACGTCCCGTCATCCTACGATTCACCTCAGGAGCCCCCGAGTGAGCAAGCGCACCTTCCAGCCGAACAACCGCCGTCGCGCCAAGACCCACGGCTTCCGGCTCCGGATGCGTACCCGCGCCGGCCGCGCCATCCTGGCCGCTCGCCGTGGCAAGGGCCGCGCCAGCCTGTCCGCCTGATCCGGCGCACGGGTTCTGATCGTGCTGCCCTCCGAGAATCGGCTGCGGCGGCGCCAGGACTTCTCGACCGCGGTGAAACGCGGTCGCCGGGCCGGTAAGCCCCTGCTGGTCGTCCACCTCGACAGAGAGGGTGGCCGGCCGGGGCCGACGGACCGGGAAAGCGACTGCGGCCCGCACGCCGCCGAGGGGCTTCCTTCGGCGCGTGCGGGTTTCGTCGTGAGCAAGGCCGTGGGATCCGCGGTCGTGCGCAATCTCGTGAAGCGTCGCCTTCGTCACCTCGTCCGTGAGCGTCTGCCCCGGCTGCCCGCAGGTAGCCTGATAGTGGTACGCGCGTTGCCCCAGGCGGGGTCGGCGTCGTACATCGATCTCGAACACGACCTGGACGCGGCGCTGCGGCGGTTGCTCCGGGCGGAGCCGACCGGCAGTGCGCCGACGGGAGCAGGGCGATGAAGTACCTGCTGATGGGGCTGATCAGGCTCTACCAGTGGACGATCAGTCCGCTGCTCGGGCCGGTGTGCCGTTACTACCCCTCGTGCTCGCACTACGGGTACGAGGCGGTGCGCCAGCACGGTGCGATCAAGGGGAGCGGTCTGACCGCATGGCGCATCCTGCGCTGCAACCCCTGGTCGCCGGGTGGGGTCGACCATGTGCCACCGCGCAAGCACCCGGTGTGGCACCGCCGGGTCCGCAATCTGCTGAGCCCGAAGAGTGGGACCGCCGGGCCGGAGCCGGTGGCCAATCCTGATGTCCAAGGAGCCTGACCGGTGACGTTCTCCTTCCTTAGCCCCCTCTACACAGCGGTGTCCTGGATCATCGTCCAGTTCCACTCGCTGTACAGCCACGTCTTCGATCCGGACGGCGGCTGGGCCTGGGGTCTGTCCATCGTCTCGATGGTGGTCGTCATCCGGATCTGCCTGATCCCGCTCTTCGTGAAGCAGATCAAGGCGACCCGGGCCATGCAGGCGATCCAGCCGAAGATGAAGGCCATCCAGGAGCGCTACAAGAACGACCGGCAGCGCCAGTCCGAAGAGATGATGAAGCTCTACAAGGAGGCGGGTACCAACCCCTTCTCGAGCTGTCTCCCGATCCTGGTGCAGGCCCCGTTCTTCACGGCCCTCTACGGAGTGCTGGCCTCGGTGGCCGCCGACAAGACGATTGGCGTCATCAACGAGCAGCTGCTGGACAGCGCCAAGCAGGCGCACATCTTCGGCGCCCCGCTCTCGGCGACCTTCCTGGGCAGTAGCGAGCTGAGCGTCAAGATCGTCGTCGCGGTGATGATCGTCCTGATGTCGCTGTCGCAGTTCGTCACCCAGCGCCAGCTGATGACCAAGAACGTCGACCTGACGATCAAGACGCCGTTCATGCAGCAGCAGAAGATGCTCATGTACGTCTTCCCGATCATCTTCGCCGTGATGGGCATCAACTTCCCGGTCGGTGTCCTGGTCTACTGGCTGACCACCAACGTCTGGTCGATGGGCCAGCAGCTGATCGTCATCCGCAACAACCCGACGCCGGGCTCCAAGGCCTTCGCCGAGCGCCAGGCCCGTCTGAAGAAGGCCGGCCGGCTCAACCCGGACGGCTCCGTCCGCAAGGCCCCCTGGCTGGCCGCGCTGACGGGTGGCAACAAGCAGCCCGCGGCGACCGCCGAGGCCGTGGTGGCCGAGACCGTCCAGGTCCGTCGCCAGCAGCCGCGCAAGCAGAGCAAGGCGCAGCGCCAGCAGACCGCCGGCCACCAGGCGCAGACGACGACCGGCGAGCACGCCGAGGAGCACGTCGCCGACGAGCCGGTGGCGCTGTCCAAGCAGGACGACGCCGTCCCGGCCGGTCACTCCGCGGTCAAGCAGCCCGCCGGCAAGACCGGTCCGCGCCAGCAGCCGAAGCGCGGCGGCCAGGGCGGCGGCCAGCGGCCGAAGAAGAAGTCCTGACCGGCCGACGCCGGTCGACGCGGACCCAGATCTTCCCTCTCGGCCCCACCCGAGGGCCCATCCCCGAAGGAGTCCATCAGTGACGGAAGGCACCACCTCCGCCGTCGAGGTCGAGGCAGGCGCGGAGTCCGGCGAGAGCGTCGTCGCGCGGCTGGAGCGCGAGGGCGACATCGCCGCCGACTACCTGGAGGGTCTGCTGGACATCGCGGACCTGGACGGCGACATCGACATGGACGTCGAGGGCGACCGGGCGCTGGTCTCGATCGTCAGCGACGGCACCGACCGGGCGCTGCAGCGGCTGGTCGGCCAGGACGGCGAGGTGCTGGAGGCGCTGCAGGAGCTGACCCGCCTGGCGGTGCACCGGGAGACCGGCGAGCGCAGCCGTCTGATGCTGGACATCGCGGGCTTCCGGGCCCGCAAGCGGGCCGAGCTGGCCACGCTCGGCGCCGAGGCGGCCGAGAAGGCGAAGTCCACCGGCGAGCAGGTCAAGCTCCGCCCGATGACCCCCTTCGAGCGCAAGGTGGTGCACGACGCGGTCGCGGCCGCCGGACTGCGCAGCGAGTCGGAGGGCGAGGAGCCCCAGCGGTGCGTGGTCGTGCTTCCGAGCTGACCCCGTGCCCTGTCGAGCGACCCCGTCCGCCGCGTGCGGGCGGGGTCGTCGTTCCTTCGAGGGTGGTTCGTACGGCCCGGTTTGCGTGCGGGGCGGGTGTCCGCGTGAGGATGGTGCCTGATGTGGGGTGGATACGGTGAGCGGAGAGGCTGACATGGAGACGGACGGCGTGGCGACCGAGGGCGGCCCGTCGGAGGGCGCACCCGGTCGGGGCACCCCGGTGGAGGACGCCGCTGCCGGCGTTCCGGCCCCCGGTGCGGGGCCCGGCGAGCCGCCGGCGGCCGCGGCGGGCATCTTCGGGGACCGGCTGCCGGTCGCGGTGCGGTACACCGAGCTGCTCGCGACGTCCGGGGTGCAGCGTGGGCTGATCGGTCCGCGCGAGGTGCCGCGGCTGTGGGATCGCCACGTGCTGAACTGCGCCGTGCTGGCGGAGCTGCTGCCGGCCAACGCCTCGCTCTGCGACGTCGGCTCCGGGGCCGGCCTGCCGGGCATCCCGGTGGCGATGGCCCGGCCGGACGTCTCGGTCACCCTGCTGGAGCCGCTGCTGCGGCGCACCACCTTCCTGGAGGAGGTGGTCCGCGAGCTCGGTCTGGAGAACGTGACGGTGCTGCGCGGCCGGGCCGAGGAGATGGTCGGCAAGGTCGCGGTGGACATCGTCACGGCCCGGGCGGTGGCCCCGCTGGACCGGCTGGCCGGCTGGGGGATGCCGCTGCTGCGGCCGTACGGCCAGATGCTGGCGCTGAAGGGCGACACCGCGGAGCAGGAGATCGAGGACTCGCGGTCCGCGCTCACCAAGCTGGGTGCGGAGCGCTGGTCGGTGATCTCGGTGGGCGAGGGCACGCTGGAGACCTCGACCCGGGTGGTCCGGGTGGAGGCGGGCGAGAGCCCCGGCGGTGTGAGGGCGGCCACTCGGCGGGCCAAGGCGGCCCGGGCCGGCCGTGGCGCCAAGGACGGCGGCCGCGGGGGTGCGCGCCGCCGGCGCTGATCGACCGGTTCCGGAAGTGCCGGGAGCGGGTGGCCGTCGGGCCGCCCGCTCCTCGCGTTTGTGCAGGCCGGAGGCGGTGCTCCGGACGGGAACGTCGCCAGGAGGGTGGTATCGGATCGGGGACGGAGTGTCGCACCGTCAGATGTGTGACATTCCGGTCATGGTGTTTCACGTGAAACGACGCTCACTGCTCCCCGGAATCCTCGACCGCGCCATGGCGGTGACTGTTGCCGCTCCGGTTTCACGTGAAACACTGACCCCCATGCAGGACTCCGAGACCATTCACCAGATCGACGACACGCCGATCGCGCGCGCCGCCCAGGCCGCGGTGCAGGCCATCGGGCGGACCGGGGAGGGGCTGCCCAGGCCGGCCAGCACCCGGGTGATCGTGGTGGCCAACCAGAAGGGCGGGGTGGGCAAGACCACCACGACCGTCAACCTGGCCGCCGGCCTGGCGATGCACGGGCTGCGGGTGCTGGTCGTCGACCTCGACCCGCAGGGCAACGCCTCCACCGCACTCGGCATCGACCACCACGCGGAGGTGCCGTCGATCTACGACGTCCTGGTCGAGGGCAAGCCGCTCGCCGACGTCGTCCAGCCGGTGGTGGACGTGGAGGGGCTGTTCTGCTGCCCGGCCACCATCGACCTGGCCGGTGCGGAGATCGAGCTCGTCTCGCTGGTGGCCCGCGAGAGCCGCCTGCAGCGCGCGATCGCCGCGTACGAGCAGCCGCTGGACTACGTCCTGATCGACTGCCCGCCCTCGCTCGGCCTGCTGACCGTCAACGCCCTGGTCGCCGGCCAGGAGGTGCTGATCCCGATCCAGTGCGAGTACTACGCGCTGGAGGGCCTCGGGCAGCTGCTGCGCAACGTCGAGCTGGTGCGCGCCCACCTCAACCCGGCGCTGCACGTCTCCACGATCCTGCTCACCATGTACGACGCCCGCACCCGGCTGGCGGCCCAGGTCGCGGAGGAGGTCCGGACGCACTTCGAGCACGAGGTGCTGCGGACGGCCATCCCGCGCTCGGTCCGGATCTCCGAGGCGCCCAGCTACGGGCAGACCGTGCTCACCTACGATCCCGGTTCCACCGGTGCGCTCTCCTACCTGGAGGCCGCCCGGGAGATCGCGATGCGGTCCGCGGAGGGCGGTTTCGCGCCCGGTGCCCCGGCCGGTTACGGTGCGGTCGGGCAGCAGCGGACGGCTGCCGCGGCGGCGACCGCCGCGACGGCACAGCACGGCACGATGGAGGGCAACCGGTGAGTGGTGGGCGCAGAGGACTGGGACGGGGTCTGGGGGCGCTGATCCCGGCCGCCACCCCGGCGGCAGGGGCGCCGGCGGCCGTCCCGGCCGCGACCGCGGGGTCGGCGACCCCGGTGGCCGTGCCGGTCCTGCCGACCGGCCGCGGAACGGTGGCGGCGAAGGCCGCCGCGGAGAGCCTGCGGGAGCTGGCGGGCGAGGCCCGTGCGCGGAGCGTCCCGGAGTCGGCGCTGGCGCCGGTGGACGGGGCGCGCTTCGCCGAGCTGCCGCTGGACGCGATCACGCCCAACCCCCGGCAGCCGCGCGAGGTCTTCGACGAGGAGAAGCTCGCGGAGCTGGTCGCCTCCATCAAGGAGGTGGGCCTGCTGCAGCCGGTGGTCGTCCGGCAGACCGCCCCGGAGCGCTTCGAGCTCATCATGGGCGAGCGCCGCTGGCGCGCCTCCCGGGAGGCCGGCCTGGAGGTGATCCCGGCGATCGTCCGGGCCACCGAGGACGACAAGCTGCTGCTGGACGCGCTGCTGGAGAACCTGCACCGGGCCGAGCTGAACCCGCTGGAGGAGGCGGCCGCCTACGACCAGCTGATGCGGGACTTCGCCTGCACCCACGAGGCGCTGGCCGACCGGATCGGCCGCTCGCGTCCGCACGTCTCCAACACCCTGCGGCTGCTGAAGCTGTCGCCCGCGCTGCAGCGCAGGGTCGCGGCCGGGGTGCTGAGCGCAGGCCACGCCCGGGCGCTGCTGCGGGTGCCGGACGCCGAGCGGCAGGACGCGCTGGCCCAGCGGATCGTCGCGGAGGGCCTCTCGGTGCGGACCACCGAGGAGATCGTCTCGCTCATGGAGCGGGAGGAGAAGCCGAAGAAGGCCGCCGCCCCCAAGGCAGGGCGGATCCTCTCGCCGGCCTTCGACGACCTGGCGGGCCGGCTCTCCGACCGGTTCGAGACCCGGGTGAAGGTCGAGGTCTCGCAGCGCGGCGGCAAGCTCGGCAAGGGCAAGGTGGTGCTGGAGTTCGGGTCGGTCGAGGACCTGAACCGGATCCTGGACAGCCTCGCCCCGGGCGAGGAGGGGCTGCGGCTCTCCCAGGGCTGACCGGAGGCTCACCGAGAAGCGGACGAGCGGGTGCATGTTTCACGTGAAACGTGCACCCCTCGCGTTTTTCGGAGCAAGCTCGTGGTGTGGGACCGAGCCGGAGGAGGTGTGTGGGGCGTGGGTCGCAGGCTCGCTCCGCTGACGCTGGACAACCTGGCCGACCTGCCGGACGGCTGCCGCTCGTGCGTGTTCTGGGAACTCGACCCGGTCAGCGGACGGGCAGCGGTGGACGGGGGCAAGGGGGAGTTGGAGAAGGAGGGGTGGATCTCGGCGGTGCTGCTGGAGTGGGGCTCCTGCGGACGCATCGTCTACGTGGACGACGTCCCGGCGGGCTTCGTGCTCTTCGCACCGGCGGCGTACGTGCCGCGCTCGCAGTCGTTCCCGACCAGCCCGGTGTCCTCGGACGCCGTGCAGCTGATGGTGAGCCGGGTGGTGCCCGGCTACCAGCGGCAGGGACTCGGCCGGGTGCTGGTCCAGGCGGTCGCCAAGGACGTGCTCCGCAGGGGCTTCCGGGCGATCGAGGCGTTCGGGGCGGTGGGCCGCCCGACGCCGAGCTGCGTGCTGCCCGCCGACCACCTGCTGGCGGTGGGCTTCAAGACCGTACGGCCGCACCACCGCTACCCGCGGCTGCGGCTGGAGGCCAGGAGCACGTTGTCCTGGCGCAGCGACGTCGAGGGGGCGCTGGAACGGCTGCTGGGCGGAGCCCGGAAGGAGCCGGCGCTGCGGCCGTTCTGAGCCGTGCCGGAGGCCTCCGCGAGGGGGCCGGGAAACGCCGGAGGGCCCCCGGATCGTCCGGGGGCCCTCCGCGGCCGGCAGGCGGGCGGCGACTCAGATGAAGTCGGCCAGCTCGCGCAGCAGCGCGGCCTTCGGGCGGGCGCCGGTGATGGTCTTCACCAGCTCGCCGTTCTGGTACACGTTGAGCGTCGGGATCGAGATGACGTTGTAGGCGGCAGCGGTCTCCTGGTTGTTGTCGACGTCGAGCTTGGCGATGGTCAGCTTGTCGCTGTGCTCGGCGGCGATCTCCTCCAGGATCGGAGCGACCTGGCGGCACGGGCCGCACCAGGTGGCCCAGAAGTCGACCAGGACGGGCTTGTCGCTCTTGAGCACCTCGGCGTCGAAGGTCGCGTCGGTCACGGTGATGGTGGCGCCGGCCACGGAACTCTCCTTGGGGTCACGGACGAGGCGGTGCCTCGCCGCCCGGGCGGCGGCTCGGCACCTTCGGTAGGGACAACAACCGCGAGGGCTGTTCTGTTTCGGGGGCCTTCGAGGCCTCGTGGCCTCGGTGGCGTCAGACCGCGACGGCCGCGGCCTGGGCCTCCAGGTCGGCGAGCGAGGCGAGGTAGCGCTCGGCGTCCAGGGCGGCGGAGCAGCCGGTGCCGGCGGCGGTGATGGCCTGGCGGTATGTGTGGTCGACCACGTCGCCGGCGCCGAAGACGCCGGGGATGTTCGTCCGGGTGGAGGGGGACTCCACCTTGAGGTAGCCCTCGGCGTCCAGGTCGAGCTGGCCGGTGAAGAGCTCGGTGCGCGGGTCGTGGCCGATCGCGATGAACAGGCCGGTGACCGCCAGCTCGCGGGTCTCGCCGGTGGTGGTGTCGCGCAGGGTGAGGCCGGTCAGCTTCGGGTCGCCGTGGATCTCCTGGACGGCGCTGTCCCAGGCGAAGGTGATCTTCGGGTCGGCGAAGGCGCGCTCCTGCATGGCCTTGGAGGCGCGCAGGCTGTCGCGGCGGTGCACGACGGTGACGCTGCGGGCGAAGCGCGAGAGGAAGGTGGCCTCCTCCAGGGCGGTGTCGCCGCCGCCGACCACGGCGATGTCCTGGTCGCGGAAGAAGAAGCCGTCGCAGGTGGCGCACCAGGAGACACCGCGCCCGGACAGGACGTCCTCGCGGGGGAGGCCGAGCTTGCGGTGCTGGGAGCCGGTGGCGACGATCACGGCGCGGGCGCGGTGGACGGTGCCCTCGGAGTCGGTGACGGTCTTGACGTCGCCGGTGAGGTCGACGGCGACGATGTCGTCCGGGACGAGCTCGGCGCCGAACTTCTCGGCCTGCGCGCGCATGTTGTCCATGAGCTCGGGGCCCATGATGCCGTCGCGGTGGCCGGGGAAGTTCTCGACCTCGGTGGTGTTCATCAGCGCGCCGCCCGCGGTGACGGCGCCCTCGAAGACCAGCGGCTTCAGGGAGGCGCGCGCGGTATACAGCGCAGCGGTGTATCCGGCGGGGCCGGAACCGATGATGATCACGTTACGGACGTCGCTCACTGCATCTCCTGGTTCGCTTCGCGACCCGCGCTGGGGCGGGGAGGGCGGTCCTGCTCCGCCGCCCGGGACAACGACTGACCAGTCTCCCGCATTCCCGGGCCCGGCTGTGCCACATGCCCGCACTGTGGGAGCGGATGTTCCGATGGGTGGCCGTTCCCGGTGCCCGCTGCCGGGTGCTCCGGGCCGGGGCGGTCGGCCCGATCAGCCCGCGGGGACCGTCCGGTGGAGCACGACGCCGGGGGCCGAGCAGTCCGGGGTGATCAGGTAGACGTCCAGCCGGTCGGAGCCGTCGGGGTACACCAGGGCGGTGACGGCCGTGGAGCCGTACCGGCCGCCGGCGACGGCGAGCGGTGTCCGGTCGCCCTGCCCGGTGAGGGCCGCGGCGCAGGACGGCGCACCGGTGCCGGCGGGGGATCCGTCGCGGTCCGGCTGGGCGAGCCCCTCGGGCGCCTTCGAGCTGCCGGGGGCGGCCGAGGCGGCGCGGACCAGCTGCTGGGCCTGGGCGGCCAGGGTGCCGTCCTGGAAGGTGGTGCCCGCGGTGAGCGCGGGCTTCTGGGCGGAGCCCGCGGCGGGCCGGGCGGCGCTGTCGGCGGGGGCACCCGCGGTGCCGCCGCCGGTCGTGGAGAGCGGGAGCAGCAGCGCGCCGAAGCCGATCGCGGCGGCGGCCGTGACGGTGGCCAGCAGGAGGCGGACGCGGCGTCGGGGGCGCCGCTCGCGGCCCGGTCCGCCGTTGCCCGGGCGGGTGCTGCCGGCGGGCCGTCCGGCGGGGGGCGAGGCGGCACCGGGACCACCGGGAGCTGTGGCGGGGCGGTCGGCAGCCGGCGTCGTGGCGGCGGCCGGTTCGGTGCGGGCCGCGGCCAGGGCGGCGTCGATCCGTTCGGCGACGTCGGCGGGCATCGGCGGCGTCTCCACCTCGCCCAGCAGCTCCCGCACCTCGGCGAGGGCCGCGAAGGTGTCCGCGCACTCGGCGCAGCCGGCGAGGTGGCGCCGGAGGGCCGGCTCGTCGGCGGGGTCGGTCAGCTGCTCGGCGAGGTCGGCCAGTGCCTCGACGTCCGGGTGCCCGGGGTCCGGGGCGGACGGTGTGGAAGGCGGGTGCGGCGTCATCGCTTGGTCGCATCTCCTTCCACCACGCTGCGGCGCCCGGCGGCGTCCGTAGCTGGGACGGCGCGGGTGCCGGACGGGTTCCCACGGGGCGGCGTTTCACGTGAAACATCCGTGCGAGTGCCGCGGGCCGGGCCGTCCTCCTCCGCCGTTTCACGTGAAACGGCGTCGCCACGCAGATGGCGGACGAGCGGCAGCAGACGGGCCCGGCCGCGGGCGCAGCGACTCTTCACCGTGCCGACCGGTACGCCCAGCACCTCGGCCGCCTCGGCGACCGGGTATCCCTGCATGTCGACCAGGACGAGGGCGGCCCGTTGCTCGGCCGGCAGGGCGGTCAGTGCCTCGGCGACCTCGCGGCGCAGTTCGGCGCGGACCACCACGCTGTCGGTGGCCTCGGCGCTGCCGAGGGCGGCGTCGAGGCGCTGCGGGTCCTCGTCCAGCGAGCCGGCGCGGCGGGAGGCGGCCCGGCGGGCCCGGTCGAGGCAGGCGTTGACCACGATCCGGTGCAGCCAGGTGGTGACCTGGGAGCGCCCCTGGAAGGTGTGGGCGGCGCGGAGCGCGGAGACCAGGGCGTCCTGGAGGGCGTCGGCGGCCTCCTCGCGGTCGCCGAGGGTGCGCAGGGCGACCGCCCACAGGCGGTCCCGGTGGCGCC
Source organism: Kitasatospora sp. NPDC007106 (assembly GCF_040634455.1). Classification (NCBI taxonomy): domain Bacteria; kingdom Bacillati; phylum Actinomycetota; class Actinomycetes; order Kitasatosporales; family Streptomycetaceae; genus Kitasatospora; species Kitasatospora sp. NPDC007106. Next base: position 14,626 of record NZ_JBEYFP010000037.1, on the reverse strand, counting down.
GGACGAGGAGGCCGAAGGCGTCCGGGTCCCCGGCCACGTGCCGGGCCAGGAGATCGGCGTCGGACGGCTCCTCCGCCATGTCCGCCACCCCCTGTCCGTCCTCGCTCAGCCGTTGACCGTGATCTCGGCCACCTGGCCCTTGTAGTCGCTCCCATCGTTGGGGATGGCGGTCAGCCAGATCAAGAGGAAGCGGGTGGTGACCGGCTTCTTGGGCTTCAGCTGGAGCTCGTTGCTGCTGGTGCCGGAGGCGATCGCGTCGCCGAAGCTCTCGAAGCCGGCCTTGCTGATCTGCGGGGCCGAGGTGGCGCCGGGCAGCGCCTTCAGCTCGACGGTGTGGGCGCCGCCGGCGAGCTTGACGACGACCGAGCCGACGGGGCGGGCCGAGCCGAGGTCGAGCAACAGGCCCGTGCCGGGCCGGTAGCCGCCGCCGAACGGGTCGTTGTAGCTCTGGGTCGTCCAGGCGGTGTCGGCCTTGCCGTCCTTGAGGAGGGACAGCTCCGAGGCGTGCTCGTCCTTGCGGTCGCCGAAGGCGTTGAACGAGGTCGGCGTGTAGTCGAGGGTGACGCCCGAGAGCGGCGCACCGGACTGCTGGGCCGGCGGGGCGCTGGACTGCTGGGCGGGCGGGGCGTCGGCCTGCCCGTTCTTCGACTTGTTCAGGTACTCGACGCCCTGCCAGGAGCCGACCACGATCGCGGCCAGTGCCACCAGCGAGGCGGTCGTGCGCAGGGCGGTGCGCACCAACCGGCGGCGCCGCCGGGGCCGGGGCGCCGGGACGGGGTCCGGGTGGGGGACGTGCGGCGGCCGGGCGTGCGGGGGCTGGAGCACGGCGGTGTGCGCGGCCGCGCTGTGCTGGGCCGGCTGCGGCTGGGGCTGGGGCTTCGGCTTGGCGGTGAACGCCGGGGCCGGCTGCTCGGGCTGTCGGACCTTGGGCATGAGCGCGATCGCCTTGGCGAACTGCTCGGGGGTGGTGATCGGGTCCTGGTGGTGCGGGGGGTGCTCGCACAGGGCCCGGGCGGCCAGCTCGGACAGGCCCTTGTGGACGCCGGCCCGGACCTGGTCCGGCGGCACGCAGCCGAGGTTCTTGGGCATGCCCCGCAGGTCGTAGCGGTCCTCGGGGTACGGCCAGCGGTGGGTGAGCGCGGCGAACAGCAGGGCGCCGATCGCGCGGGTGTCGGTGCGCTCGGCCTCCTCGGTGGGCAGACCGCGCAGGGCGGCGTCCACCGCGATGCCGTTGATCCGGTACTGGCCGGTGTCGGTGCGCAGCACGCAGCGCGGGGTGAGCCGCAGGTGGGCCTGGCCGCGGCGGTGGGCGGCGGCGACCGCGTCGGTGACCTGACGGACCATCTGGTAGGCGTCGTAGGGCTCCATCGGGCCGTCGGCCAGCAGGTGGGCCAGGTCGGAGGCGTCCGGCAGCCACTCGCGGACGACGTAGACCAGGTCGCCCTCCTGGACGGCGTCGAGGACCTGGACGAAGCGCGGGTCGTTGAGCAGGGCGGCGGCGCGGGCGGCGGTCAGCACCGCCTTGGCGCGCCGGTGGCCGGCCGCCATCAGGTGCACGCCGACCGCGCGGCGGAGCTTCTCGTCGACCGCGCGCCAGCTGCTGAAGGTCTCCGACTGGGTGATGCACTCCTCCAGCCGGTAGCGGCCGCCGATCTTGTCGCCGCTGTGCCGCAGGGGGGCCGGCTTGGCGGCCGGGAGGGTGCCGGTGTCGGCGTCCAGGGTCTCGGTGCTGACGACGGGTCGGTCCTCGCGGGCCGGGGCCTGCGGGGCGGGGCGGCCGGAGCGGGAGGGGCGGCGGGCCGGGGCGGCGGCTCCCCGGGCGGTGAGTTCGGCGGCGAGTTCGGCGGCGGAGAGCTGGGCGGTGGACTCCCCGGCGTCGTCCGCGGGCGCCGCGTCCGCCGTGTCCGAGGTGGTCGCGGGGGCACCGGTGGCACGGTCGGCACCGGAGGACTCGGAGGCGGGCTCACGGACCGTCACGGCCGCCTCGACGGCCTCGGAGACGGCCTTGCCGACCTCCGTGCCGTCGGCGTCGTCAGCGGCCCCGGAGGGCTGCTGAGCGGCCTCGGAGCGGCTCTCGGAGCCCTTGCCGCGGGTGGTGGCTGCGGCGGGGGCGGAGCCGGCGTCAGAGGCGTCCGAGGCGGCGTCAGGGGTCCCGTCCGTGGAGCCGTGCCCGTCGGCCGCGGTGCCGTCCTCGGGCTCGACGTCCTCGATTGCCACGGCCAGCGCCGCCCCGTCCGCGACGGACGTGTCGACGACCGCCTTGGTGCCATCAGCCACCGTGGTCCTGCCTCCCCTTAGTTCCGGCCCGGTCCTGAGAATCCGGTCTGCCCGTCCGCCCGGCCGCCGGGTCCGCCAGGACAATTGTGCCCACTGATTCTCCCCTGGTACGACCGCTGGGCCGCCCGACCGGTTGCGCAATCATCCGCGATCCGGTGGACGGCCCGTCATCGGGGTCCCCCTCGGCGCAGCCGCTCGGGCCGCGCCGGGTTGACGTCATGTCATGCTCAGCGGCCGAGCCGGCTGCGCACCATGCCGAGCATCGCGTTCAGCTCCTCGATGCGCATCCGCCGGGCGACCAGCAGGAAGGTACCGGTCTGCACCGACGCGGCGAGCACCAGGGTCAGCACCCCGGCCGGCCAGCCGTCCAGCAGGTCGAGCATCACCAGCTCGACGGCGAGCCCGAAGGCGGCGGCCGGCAGCGAGGCGATCGCCAGACGGACGTAGGTGCGGCCGATCCGGCCGGTGTCCAGGCCGCCGATCCGGGCCTTCAGCCGGGGCACCGCGACGGCGACGCCGACCGCGTACGAGGCGCCGTAGCAGAGCGCCATGCCGGTGACCGCCCACTGGGCGGGGAGGACCAGCCAGCAGAGCACCGCGGTCACGGCCTGGCAGGCGGCCACCCAGACGGTGTTGGAGAACGGGGTCCGGGTGTCCTCGTAGGCGTAGAAGCCGCGCAGCAGCACGTACTGCACGGAGTAGGGGATCAGGCCGAGCGCGAACGCCGACAGCATGTAGCCGATCGACAGGGCGCCGTGGGCGGACGAGCCGCCGTTGCCGAGGCCGTAGACGGCGTAGCCGATCACCGGGCCGAGCGCGAGGAAGAGGAAGGCCGCCGGGACGATCGCCACCGCGGAGGTGCGCAGTCCGTACGACAGGTCGTCGCGGACGGCGCCGGCGTCGTGGTCGGCGGCCGCCCGGGAGAGCCGGGGCAGCACCGCGCTCATCACCGAGACCGTCACCACGGCCATCGGCAGCTGCCAGATCAGCAGCGCGTTGGAGTACGCGGCGAGGCCGACGCCCAGGTGGCCGTCCTCCTCGGCCGCGGCGCCGGCGGCGGTGGCGAGCTGGGTGACGACCAGGAAGCCCGCCTGGTTGGCCAGCACGAACAGGAAGGTCCACTTGGCCAGCCGGGCGGCCTTGCCCAGGCCGTGGCCGCGCCAGTCGAAGCGGGGCCTGAACGAGAACCCGGCGGCCCGCAGGTAGGGGATCATCGACAGCGCCTGGACGGCCAGGCCCAGCAGGGTGCCGACGCCGAGCAGCCGGACGCCTTCGGGGGCGATCGTCTGCGGCGTCACCTGGCTGTGCTGGAAGGTGCCGTAGACCCAGATGTAGGCGCCGAAGGTGGAGATCACCACCAGGTTGTTGAGCACCGGCGTCCACATCATCGCCCCGAACCGGCCGCGGGCGTTGAGGATCTGGCCCATCACCACGTGCACACCCATGAAGAACATGGTCGGCAGGCAGTACCGGGCCAGGGCGACGGTGGTCTCCGCACTGGCGGGGTCGCGCATCAGCGAGTGCGAGATCAGCTGCACGAGCAGCGGCGCGGCGATCACGGCCACCGCCGCCACGCCCGCCAGCCCGCAGACCACCAGGGTGAGCAGCCGGTTGGCGTAGGCGGTGCCGCCGTCCTCGTCGTTCTTCATGCTGCGGACGAGCTGCGGCACGAAGACGGCGTTGAGCGCGCCGCCGCCGATCAGGATGTAGAGCAGGGTCGGCAGGGTGTTGGCGGCGTTGTACGAGTCGCCCATGGTGCCGACACCGATCGCGGCGGCGATCACCATCGTGCGCAGGAAGCCGGTGCCGCGGGAGACGAGCGTGCCGGCGGCCATCAGCGCACTGGAGTTGACCAGGCCGGAGACCCTGCCCGCCACCGGGGCGGGCGCGGTTGTGGGCGGGGGAGCGGCCGGCGGGGCCGCGGGCGGCGGGCCGGCGGGCGGTGGGGCGGCGGAGGTGCCCTGAGGGCCGCCCTCGGCGAGCGCCTCGTGCAGGCTCGCCTCCTCCGCGGTGAGCGGCGGGTCGAACTCGATCGCCGGGACGAAGGGCAGCGGCTCGGGGGCGCTCCGGTCGCCGCTCAGCAGCGCGTCGACGCCCAGGTAGTCGGCGGCCTCCGCCTCCGCCTCGGCTTCGGCGTCGGCCCCGGTCTCGCCGGCCCCGTCCGCGTCGGAGTCCTCGTCGGGGTCCTCGTCGGCCGTGCCGTCGTCGTCCCCGCTGCCGTCGTTCCCCTCGTGGTTCCCGCCGTTCCGGGCGGGCGGCTCCGCCGCGGTCAGCACCGGGGTCCCCGCCCAGTGCGGGACGGGGGCGCCGAGGACCGCCGGCTGCGCCTCGGCGGGCTGGGGGCCGGGCTGCGGCGGCAGGGCCGCGGCCTCGGCGGCGGCCAGCCCGTACGGATCGTGCTCCGCCGCGCTGCCGAAGGCGTCGCCCGCGTGCGGATCACGGGCGTAGGTGTCGTCCACGTACCAGTCGGTGGCGGGTTCGGCGGCCTTCGGCCCGCCCGTGCTGCCGGGGCCGCCCCGGCCCTGTGCTCGCTCCTCGCGCGGACCGCTGCTCATGCCACCTCTTCGCTGGTCGGTGGAGCCCGGACGGGGTTCCCTCAGTGACCAACCTTCTCATCACCGGTGGCCCGATCCCGGGCATCTGAGGCGCTCTCCGGCGTGGAGTCGGACGGCTCCCCGACACCCTCCGCGCCGGCCGCGCCGACCGCTTCCTCGGCGGTCCCTGGGGCGGTCTCCGCGGTGCTGTCCGCGGCCGCCGCGGCGTCGGCCCCGGTCTCGGCGTCCTCGGGCTCCAGCAGCCGCTCCGGGTCGAGGTCGACCTCGCCGGCCGCGGAGCGCTTCTTGCGCTGCAGCGAGAACCGGACGCCGGCCAGCGCCATCAGCACCACACCGCCGCCGATGACGTACATGACGCCGCTCGCCACCGAGGTCACCTCGACGGTGAAGGACACCGCCTGGCCGTACGGCTGCGCGTTCGGCCCGGTCGTCCACAGCTGGGCGGTCATCTGCACCGGGCCGTTGACCTGCGCCTCGGCCGGGAAGCGGAAGGTGCGGCTGGTGGTGCCGTCCAGCACCACGGTCGCCGGCTGGCCCACGTTGAGCCGGTTCACCTGCGCGGAGGTGACCCGCAGTTCGAGGTTGCCGACCGCCTGGTTGAGGTCGTTCTTGACGCTCACGAGCAGGATGGCGTTGTCGCCCGGCAGCGTGATCGAGCTCTTGGCGGGCACCTTCACCGCTGCGGTGAGGTTGTCCAGGTAGCTCCGCACGCCGTTCCGGTAGGCGGCGGACGCCTCGGCGTGGTCGCGCCACTGGGTGGACATCGAGCGGACCATGGCGGCGTTGAACGGGCCGCGCACCCGCTGCGGCTGGGTCAGGATCTGCAGCAGCTGGTCCAGCCCGGTCTGCACGCCCATCACCGAGCCCAGCGCGGCCGAGGAGAGCTCGGAGCCCCGCAGCTCGCCCGGGTAGTCGCCCGGCACCGAACCGTTGGCTTCCGGGTCGGCGGCGGCCGTGGCCACCGCGTCGAGGCGGGTGGGCGCCACCCAGCCGTTCGGCTGCGCCGCCGCGTGCAGGGCGTCGGCGAGCGCCTCCGCGGTGCCCACCGTCAGCGTCCGGGAGGGCATCACCAGCAGGCTGCGCTGGTCGTCCGGACGCTGCTGGGTGATCGTCATCGTCTCGGCCAGGAAACGCTGCTGCGCGAGGCTCTGCGCCTGGTCGGAGTCGAGGTCGCCGGAGAACAGCGAGGAGAGCACCGGGTCGGCGACCACCGCGGTCTGGCCGTTGCCGATCGGCCGCACCGCGTTCGGCGTGTAGGAGAGCGAGCGGGACTCCGGCATGCTCGACCCGTTCACCAGCACCAGGTCCTCGCCGGCCGTCCGGGCGACACCGGCGGTCGCCTGGTCCAGCCGTCCCAGGAACGGCCAGGCGACGTTGCCGCTCACGTCCACCGACAGCCGGCCCTCGGCGGTCACCTTGCCCGCGGTGGAGGCCTTCCGCAGCGCGGTGTCCATGCCCGCCAGCCCGTTGCCGTTGTGCGCGATCGAGGCGAGGTCCGGGTCGGCGTACGGCAGCGCCACGACCTGCGAGCCGTTGGCGGCCACCGCGGTGCGCAGCTGCGCCAGCCAGGCGGCGGCGACGTTCTGGCCGGTGCCGGCGACGGTGTTCTCGTCCTTGGCGGACTCGCCCGCCGTGCCGGGCTTCTGCACCCGGTACGGCTTGGTCATCGCGTACACCGTGTCCAGCAGGTCCGGGTCGACCACCCAGGTCAGGTTGGGCAGGGTCTGGCCGATGCTCACCAGCTTGCCGAGCCGTCCGCCGGGCGCGAGCTCGGTCGCCAGGCTGTCGTCCCGCAGCACCGGCATCTGGTCGTTGTCCGGCATGGTCTGGGCGACCAGCTCGGGGGCGTGGGTGATCGGCCACAGCGTGGCGATCCGGGTCTGCTTGCCGCTCGGCGCCGTGTTGAACGGCAGGAAGGTGCGGGCGATGCCGAGCGGGCGGTCCTCGTCCGCGTCGCGGACGTCCACCGCCAGCTCGTACACGCCGGCCGTCCTGAGCCCGAGGTCGGCGGTCGACACCTGCAGGGTGTACGCCCGGGACTGGCCGGGCGCGAGGTCGCCGAGGTCGGCCTTGTGGCCGGCCAGGACGGTGCCGTCCTTGCCGGTCGGCCCGGTGCGCCCGGCGACCAGGTTGATCGCGCTGCGGGTGTCCAGCTCCTCCTTGGGGGAGCGCAGCACCACGTGCGCGGCCTTCACCGTGGACGAGCCGGCGTTGGTGACCCGGCCGGTGACCGTCACCGTGGCGTTGTCGCCCGCCACCGGCGCGGAGAGCGAGTCGATCTGCACGGTCGCCGGGTAGTCCGGGGAGGCGGCCGGGAAGCCCGTCCGGGCCGGGGTTGCGGCGGTGGCGTACGGCGCCGCGGACAGCAGGACGGTACCGCCGGCCAGCACCGCGGCCAGGCGGCGCGCCGCTCGTCCCACGCGTCCGTACGCTGTCAGGCCGTGCCGCGCCTCGCCCACGTGCTGTGCCCTCGCCGTTTCTCGATCGAATGAGTGGATAGCCATGACCATCGCGGACCCGGCCGGAGGCCTCGTCCGGCGCCGGGCAGCCCCGACCGACCGGAGCACCGCGGGCGCCGCCCGCACCGGGCTCTCCCGGCATGGTAACGACGTGTCCGAGCGACCGGTGGTGCGGGCCGCCGACTGCCCGGAGGGGCACCCGGCGCGCCCCGGCGTCGAGCGCCGCACACGGCGGAAACGGACGGGCGGCGCGGCCTGCCGGGCACGTACCCTAGGGAGCCGTGTCCACTGCCAATGACTCCAGCGTCCATCATTCCAGTTCCACCGCGCCGACCGCCCTTCCCGGGCTGAGCGAGGCGCAGACCCTCGGTCTGCAGGAACTGCTCCGGGTCTCGCCGGTCGCCGACGAGATCGCCCGCCGCTTCCAGGCGGCCGGTTTCCGGTTGGCGCTGGTCGGCGGCTCCGTCCGGGACGCGCTGCTCGGCCGGCTGGGCAACGACCTCGACTTCACCACCGACGCCCGCCCGCACCAGGTGCTCAAGCTGGTCAAGGGCTGGGCCGACGCGGTCTGGGACGTCGGCATCGCCTTCGGCACGGTCGGCGCCCGCAAGGACACCGCCGACGGCTCCTTCCTGATCGAGATCACCACCTACCGCTCCGAGGCGTACGACCGCACCTCGCGCAAGCCCGAGGTCACCTACGGCGACACCATCGAGCAGGACCTCGTCCGCCGGGACTTCACCGTCAACGCGATGGCCGTCGACCTGCCCGGCCGCGGCTTCGTCGACCCGCACCGCGGCCTGGAGGACCTGGAGGCCCGGGTGCTGCGCACCCCGGCGACCCCCGAGGAGTCCTTCTCCGACGACCCGCTGCGGATGATGCGCGCGGCCCGCTTCGCGGCGCAGCTGGACTTCACGCCCGCGCCCGAGGTCGTCGCCGCGATGACCGCCATGGCCGAGCGGATCACCATCGTCTCCGCCGAGCGCGTCCAGGCCGAGCTCAACAAGCTGCTGCTCGCCGCCCACCCGGTGGAGGGCCTGCGGCTGCTGGTCGACACCGGCCTGGCCGAGCACGTGCTGCCGGAGCTGCCCGCGCTGCGGCTGGAGAGCGACGAGCACCACCGCCACAAGGACGTCTACGAGCACTCGCTCACCGTCCTGGAGCAGGCGATCGCGCTGGAGCAGGACGGCCCGGACCTCACCCTGCGGCTCGCCGCGCTGCTGCACGACATCGGCAAGCCGCGCACCCGCCGCTTCGAGTCCGACGGCCGGGTCTCCTTCCACCACCACGAGGTGGTCGGCGCCAAGATGACCCGCAAGCGGATGCGCGCCCTCAAGTACTCCAACGAGCTGGTGGACGAGGTCTCCCGGCTGGTCGAGCTCCACCTGCGCTTCCACGGCTACGGCGGCGGCGAGTGGACGGACTCCGCGGTGCGCCGCTACGTCACCGACGCCGGCCCGCTGCTGGAGCGCCTGCACAAGCTCACCCGCTCCGACTGCACCACCCGCAACCGCAAGAAGGCCGCCGCGCTCGCCCGCACCTACGACTCGCTGGAGGAGCGGATCACCCTGCTCAAGGAGCAGGAGGAGCTCGACGCGATCCGGCCGGCGCTGGACGGCAACCAGATCATGGAGCTGCTCGGCCTCAAGCCCGGCCCGCAGGTCGGCAGGGCCTACAGGTTCCTGATGGAACTCCGCCTGGAGCACGGCCCGATGGAGTACGAGGAGGCCGTCGCAGCGCTGCGGGAGTGGTGGGCCGGCCAGCAGTGAGCCGCCCGGCCCCGGCCGGGAACCTCGCATCCGAGCATCGCCGAGCGTAACCACCCGCTCGGCGGAGCGTTGCTCCGTCCGAGGGAGGGGATCCGCCCCTCCCCGGACGGAAGGACACGGCCATGGCTGTGGATGCAGTCCTCCTGGAGTCGCCGACCATGCGGGCGACCGTCGCGGGCCGGGTCGAGACGCTCGACCGGGTGCGGGCCCTGGAACTGCTGCCGGACGGCGTGCACGTCACCACCGAGGGGGTGGCGGCCTACTTCGGGGTGGGGATCAACGCGATCTACTCCCTGGTGGCCGACCACCGCTCCGAACTCGCCTCCAACGGGTACGTCGTGGTGGCCGGTGCGCGACTGACTTCCTTCAAGGAAGTCAGTGGGATTCAGTCGCGCGCCCGCTCGCTCGCCCTGTTCACCAGGCGCGCCGTCCTCAACGTCGCCATGCTGCTGCGGGACAGCGAGACCGCCCGGCAGGTGCGCTGCCACCTGCTGGACGCCGAGCGGGCGGCGCGCCCGGCGGCTGTGGACGGCGCCGCACCCCCTGTGGACAACGCTCCGAGGTGGCCCGAGGGCTCGCTGCAGGCGGCGGTCGCCGGGGTGGCCGAGCAGGTCGTCCGGGACGTCGTCGGCACGGCGGTGGTGCCGCTGCTCAACGCACTGGCGGTCGAGGTCGGCCGGAACAGCAGCAAGATCGACGCGATGGCCGACCGGGTCGACCGGCTGGAGCGGATCGTCCTCGACGACGGAGAGCGCACCGTCGCCCGGCGCCGCCGCCTGCTGCTGCAGGCGGTCGACGAGGGTGCGGACGGTGACGAGCTGGCCGCCCTGCTGAGCTGACGGCGCGGGGCCCGGGGCGGGAACACCCGCCCCGGGCCCCGTGGGGTGCCGAGGGTCAGAACTTCTTCGGCGAGGCGGCCGAGCCCGGGGTCTTCACCGAACCGGAGGTCAGCGGGCCCAGGCAGAGCACGTAGTGCTTCTTCCGCCAGCGGCGGCCGGTGCTGCCGCTGAAGGTGGCCGTCGTCCCGGGGGTGCCGTCGCAGGCGGCCGTGCTGCCGCCGCTGATGTTGTTCAGCACCTTGTAGGTGGCCTTCGGGTCGGTGCAGGACACCTTGGAGACGCTCTTGTAGCCGGTCTTCTCCACGCAGTCGCCCGCCTTGGCCGCCGACGGCGAGGAGTCGGCGACGAAGAAGCCGATGACGATCACGACCAGGCCGGCCGCCGCCACGGCGCCGCGCAGCCAGAACTTCAGCGGGCGCTTCGGCTTCGGCGGTGCGGGCATCGCGGCGGGGCCGGGCGGCGGCGGGTACGCGGGTGCCTGGTGGCCGGGGCCGCCGCCGTACGGGGGCTGCGGCCCGCCGGGCGGTGCGGGCGGCGGCTGCCCCGGGCCGGGGTAGCCGTACGCCGGCGGTTGCTGTCCGTACGCGGGCGGCGCTCCGTAGGCCGGAGGCTGGCCGTAGGGCTGCTGCTGCCCGTAGGCGGGCGGCTGGCCGTACGCCGGAGGCGGCGGCGGTGCGCCGTAGGGCGGCTGCCCCTGGGGCGCTGCGCCGTACTGCGGCTGGCCGTACGGATTCTGCGGTGTGCTCATCGGTCCCCCCGTGGGCTCTGAGGTCGCGCCGGTACGCGGACGTACGCGGACGTACCTTAGCGACTCCCGGCGGGCCGACGGGACGTCAGTCCCGGCCCGCGGCGGTCGGAACGGGCCGCGCGGGCGTAGTACAGGGCGCCCAGCGCGTAGGTCAGGGCGACTCCGCAGACCACCGCGCCGGACCGTCCGTCGAGCGGCAGGACCACCGCGGTGACGCCGGCGGCGGCGACGAAGGAGACGTTGAACAGCACGTCGTAGACGGCGAACACCCGGCCGCGGAAGTCGTCCTCGACCGACTCCTGGACGAGCGTGTCGGCACAGATCTTGGTGCCCTGGGTGACCACGCCGAGCAGCAGGGCGGCGACCAGGCTCGGCCACTCGCGGAAGAACAGGCCGAGGGCGGGGACGAAGACAGCCGCGGCGGCGAGGCAGGTGACCATCCAGCCGGTGAGTCCGAGCCGGCGCGTGCACCAAGGGCTGATCAGCGCGGCCAGGAAGAAGCCGACCGCGGAGAAGCCGACCGCGCGGCCCAGGCTGGTCAGGCCGCCGGCGGCGTCGTCGGGGGAGTTGAAGGTGTAGCGGGAGAGCATCAGCACCACGACGATCAGCACGCCGTAGCAGAACCGGGCCAGGGTGACGGCGGCCAGCGCGTGGGTGGCCGGGCGGCAGTCGCGGACCAGGTGCCGCAGCGCCGTGCCGAGGTCGCGGGCGGCGGTGGTGAGCGCCCGGCTCAGCGGCGGCCGGCCGGGGTGGTGCTCGGGTCCGAGCAGGTCGCGGTCGATCAGCAGGGCGGCCAGGGCGGCGGAGAGGTACAGCAGTGCGGCGATGCCGACCAGGGCGGCGTCCGCCCGCGGGCTGGGCGGGAGCACCTGGTGGACGAGGAAGCCGAGTCCGCCGCCCAGGGTGGCGGCGACCGTGCCGAGGGTGGGGGAGACGGCGTTCGCGGTGACGAGTTGGCCCGGGCCGACGACCCGGGGCAGGGCGGCGGACAGGCCGGCCAGGATGAACCGGTTGAGGGCGGTGACCAGCAGCGCGGAGGCGAAGAACAGCCACTCCGGGGCGCGGCCGAGCAGCAGGGCCGCGGTGACCAGGCCCAGCCCGAACCGGGCGAGGTTGCCGTAGTGGAGGACCTGCCGGCGGCGCCAGCGGTCGAGCAGCACACCGGCGAACGGGCCGACCACCGAGAAGGGCAGCAGCATGACGGCGAGCACCGCGGCGATGTCGGCGGGCGAGGACTGCCGCTCGGGGGAGAAGATCACGTACGCGGCGAGCGCGACCTGGAAGGTGCCGTCGGAGAGCTGGCTGAGCATCCGGACCACCAGCAGCCGGCGGAAGTCGCGCCCTCGCAGCAGCCCGCGGAGGGTGGCGCGGTGGGGTGCCTGCCTGCCGTCGTTCTGGATGATCGCCACTCGGACAGGTTGCCATGCCGGGCGGCGCGGTTTCACGTGAAACATCCCTCGGCCCGGGAACGCCGAGGGGCCCCGGTCGTGGACCGGGGCCCCTCGGGGAGGCGTGCTCAGCGGATCAGCGCCCGTCGCCGGGTGCGGAGCCGTCCGTTCAGCGCTCGACCTCGCCGCGGATGAACTTCTCGACGTTCTCCTTGGCCTCGTCGTCGAAGTACTGCACCGGCGGGGACTTCATGAAGTAGGAGGACGCGGAGAGGATCGGGCCGCCGATGCCGCGGTCCTTGGCGATCTTCGCGGCGCGCACGGCGTCGATGATGACACCGGCCGAGTTCGGGGAGTCCCAGACCTCGAGCTTGTACTCAAGGTTCAGCGGGACGTCGCCGAAGGCGCGGCCCTCGAGGCGGACGTACGCCCACTTGCGGTCGTCGAGCCACGCGACGTAGTCGGAGGGGCCGATGTGGACGTTCTTCGCACCCAGCTCGCGGTCGCGGATCTGCGAGGTGACGGCCTGGGTCTTGGAGATCTTCTTGGACTCCAGGCGCTCGCGCTCGAGCATGTTCTTGAAGTCCATGTTGCCGCCGACGTTCAGCTGCATGGTGCGCTCGAGGATGACACCGCGGTCCTCGAAGAGCTTCGCCATCACGCGGTGCGTGATGGTGGCGCCGACCTGGGACTTGATGTCGTCACCGACGATCGGCACGCCGGCCTCGGTGAACTTGTCCGCCCACTCCTTGGTGCCGGCGATGAACACCGGGAGGGCGTTCACGAAGGCGACCTTGGCGTCGATGGCGCACTGGGCGTAGAACTTGGCGGCCGCCTCGGAACCGACGGGCAGGTAGCAGACCAGGACGTCGACCTGCTTGTCCTTGAGGACCTGGACGACGTCGACCGGGGCCTCGTCCGACTCCTCGATGGTCTCGAGGTAGTACTTGCCCAGGCCGTCCAGGGTGTGGCCGCGCTGCACGGTGACGCCGGTCGGCGGCACGTCGCAGATCTTGATGGTGTTGTTCTCGCTGTTGCCGATGGCGTCGGCCAGGTCGAAGCCGACCTTCTTGGCGTCGACGTCGAACGCGGCGACGAACTCCACGTCACGGACGTGGTAGTCGCCGAACTGCACGTGCATCAGCCCGGGGACCTTGCCGGCCGGGTCGGCGTCCTTGTAGTACTCGACACCCTGCACCAGCGACGCGGCGCAGTTGCCCACGCCCACGATGGCTACGCGAACCGAACCCATTCCGGTTGCTCCCTGTGTTCTCATGAGGCCCGCCGGGAAGGCGGTTCTCGTCCCTACTGGTATGACTGTCTGACGGGCGCGCGGCGCCCACTCCTCCCGTGGATCCGGTGCTGCGAGGGCACCGGGCCGCGGGTCTCAGCGCTCCTGTGCGGAGCGCCCCGGGCGGTCGTGCGGTGGCCCCGGCGGGTCCGAGGACCCGGCCTCCTGGCCACGGCCGTCCGAAGTCTGTGTGGCACCGTTCGGCGCGCCGTTGCGCCCGGTGCGGTTGGCCCGCTCGGTCTCGATGAGCTCGTTGAGCCAGCGGACCTCGCGCTCGACCGATTCGAGTCCGTGCCGCTGGAGTTCGAGCGTGTAGTCGTCGAACCGCTCGCGGGTGCGGGCGATCGAGCTGCGCATCCGCTCCAGCCGCTCCTCCAGCCGGCTGCGGCGGCCCTCCAGGACGCGCATCCGCACGGCCCTGTCGGTCCGCGCGAAGAACGCGAAGTGGACGCCGAAGTGCTCGTCCTCCCAGGCGTCCGGGCCCGAGTCGGCGAGCAGCTCCTCGAAGCGCTGCTTGCCCTCGGGGGAGAGCCGGTAGACGATCTTCGACCGCTTGCCGTTGAGCGCGGTGGCGGGGACGTACTCGACGTCCGGGTTGTCCTCGACCAGGAAGCCCTGGGCGACCAGGTTCTTCAGGCAGGGGTACAGCGTGCCGTACGAGAAGGCGCGGAACGAGCCGAGCAGGACGTTGAGCCGCTTGCGCAGCTCGTAGCCGTGCATGGGGGCGTCGTGCAGCAGGCCGAGAACGGCGAACTCCAGCACTCCGGAACGCCTGCTCATCCCCTGCCGCCTCCTCTCCCCGTGGCCGTCCGGTCCGGTGCACGGCGCGGCTATGCCGCTCCGATGTATCGGCTCGATATATCGAGAACAGTAAACCGGGGTCACGATGCGAGCAAGGGGGGCGCGCGTGAACGTGATCACAAGGCGGCGGGGGCGTGTGCCGACGAGGCGCGCAGGGCCCCGCGTCAAGGGCCGACGCGGCCCGCTAGGCAACGGCACTGTAATGATCTGCCGAACATATGCGGCTTTTGTCCTTTGATGTCCGGATGTTGACGATTGAAGGATGCGTACGCTGTCGCGTGTGCACGAGGACCACCTCCGGGGATTCAGGCGGTTGCGGGCATCGGACGTGAACCCTGCCTTCGGGCCCGTACAGCCCGACCGAGGAGTTGCTGAGAGATGAGCGAACACCGGCGAAGGTCGCCCAACGGCGGAGGCCAGCCCCCGGGCGGCCACGGCGACGGTCGTCGCCCGTACCCGCCGGGCAACCCCCCGCAGGGTGCGCCCTCCCGCGGTCGGC
>NZ_JBEYFP010000036.1:0-25904 GCF_040634455.1 Kitasatospora sp. NPDC007106 | reverse complement strand
TTCGTGGGTTTCACGCGGTCTGCGCTCCCGAGCGCGGCGCCGGGCCCCGGGCGGCTCCGGCGCCGCCGCCCGGCCGCGGCCGCAGGAGAAGAAGCGGGTCGTCGTGGCCCGGGCGGTCGGCGAACTTTTCATCACCCTCGGCCTGGTGATGCTGCTCTTCGTCGCCTACCAGCTGTGGTGGACCAACGTGCAGGCCGACGCCTCGGCGAACGCCGCCGGGGACCGGCTGGAGCAGCAGTGGAACAGTGCCCCGCAGCCCACCGGGACGCCCGCGCCCGGTGCGGCGCCCGCCGGGCAGTTCGAGCCCGGCAAGGGCTTCGCGCTGCTGTACATCCCCAAACTGGGCCTCAAGTACCCGATCGCCGAGGGCACCCAGAAGCAGCAGGTGCTCGACAAGGGCCTGGTCGGCCACTACACGGGCACCGCGATGCCGGCGGACAAGGCCGGCAACTTCGCGATCGCCGCGCACCGCACGACGCACGGTCAGCCCTTCCGCAAGATCGGCCAGTTGGCACCCGGCGACAAGATCGTGGTGGAGACCGCCACCGCCTTCTACACCTACGAGGTCGCCGGCGGCATCCCGGAGACTCCGCCGACCAACGTGACGGTCATCCAGGCCGTCCCCAAGGGCTCGCCGTTCACCCAACCGGGTCGTTACATCACGCTGACCACGTGTACACCCGAGTTCAGCGCCCGTGGACGCCTGATCGTGTTCGGGAAGATGCTCGAGGAACGGCCGAGGAGCCAGGGCAAGCCCGCCGCGCTCACCGGCTGACCCGCACCCGGGAGGCCCCGCCGTGAGTCCTGTGTCCGTCGGTCGTCGGATCCGGGCGGCGGTCGGCGCCGCGGGCGAGCTGATGATCACACTCGGGGCGGTGATCGCCCTCTTCGCGGTGTACTCGGTCTGGTGGACGGACCTGGTCGCGGACCGGCAGACCGCGCAGCAGGCGGCCCGGCTGCGGGCCGGCTGGAGCGCCCCGCCGCCCGCCGGGGGCCGGGCGCGGTCCGCCGGCGCCGTGGGCTTCCTGCACGTCCCCGCGCTCGGCCGGGGCAACGAGGTGCTGATCCGGGCCGGCACCGGTGCCGACGTCCTGGACACCGGCGTCGCCGGCCTCTACGAGGCGCCGTACCGCTCCGCGATGCCCTGGGACCCGGTCGGCAACGTCACCCTGGCCGCGCACCGGGACGGGCACGGCGCCCGCTTCCACGACCTCGACCGGCTCGGCCCCGGCGACCCGGTGGTGATCGAGACCGACGACCACTGGTACGTCTACCGGGTCGACGGCGTCCTGCCGCAGACCTCCCCGGACGACACCGGCGTCATCGCCCCCGTCCCCGAGCGCTCGCCGTACACCCGGCCCGGCCGCTACCTCACCCTGACCACCTGCACGCCGGTGTACACCTCGCTGTACCGGCTGGTGGTGTGGGGGAGCCTGCAGCGGGTCGAGGCGGTGGACGCCCGCCGCACCCCGCCGCCCGAACTGACGGCCTGAAGGGCCGCGGCGACGTACCCGGGGAACGCGGAAGGGGCCGCGCGGTGCTGCGCGACCCCTTCCGTGGGCTTCGGTCCGTCAGTTGCCCGTGGGCGGGCCGTCACCGGCCCGGGTGGTCAGACGGACGACCGAGCCCGCGTCGACCGGGGTGCCGGACGGCGGGTCGCTGCTCAGCACGATCGCGTTGTCGTCCTGCGGGCCGAAGACGACCTGCGGCTGGAGGCCCTTCTGGGTCAGCAGTGCGAAGGCCTGCTTGTAGGTCTTGCCCACGAGGATCGGCACCGAGGGCTTCTCCGCCATCTTGCCGACCGTGATGGTGACCTGAGCGCCCTTTTTCAGTTGGCCGCTCTTCGGGTTCTGGTCCAGGACGACGTCCACCTGGGCCGGATCGGTCACCGACTGGGTGCTGACCTTGACCGTCAGGCCGGCGTCGGTGATCGCCTGGCTGGCCGCGTCCTTGGTCTGGCCGGTCACCGGCGGCACCGCGACCTTCCCTGCGCCGCCGGAGATGGTCAGGGTGATCTGCGTGCCCGCCGCGGCCTTGCCGTTCGGGCTGTACGAGATGACCTTGTCCTGGGCGACCGAGTCGTCGTTCTTGATCTCGGTCTTGACCGTGAAGCCCTTGCCCGTCAGCGTCGTGGTCGCCGCGTCCACCGACTGGCCGGTGACGTCCGGGATGTCCGTCTCCACCGGGCCGGCGGACAGGTGCACCTTGATCGGCGTGTTGACGTCGATCTGCGAGTTGGCGACCGGTTCCTGGGTACAGACCTGATCCTTCTGGATCTTGGCGTCCGGGCAGGCGATCGGGGTGCTCTGCTGCACCTGCAGCTTCTCGTTCTGCGTCTTCGCCTTCGCCTGCGCGTCGGCGAGGCTCAGGCCGACCAGGTTCGGCGCGGTCGTCTTGCCGCCGCCGCCACCGCTGTTCAGCATCGCCTGCACGACGAAGAACGCACCCACCAGCACCAGCACGGCCGCGACGGCCAGCACGATCCAGGAGGTGTTGTTCTTCTTCTGCTGGCTCTGCCGGCGGCTGCCGCGGCCGTAGTTGTCGTCGTCCTCGTAGCCGCCGCCCCGGCCGCCGGAGCCGCCGTAGCCGTCGTCCTGCGCCTGGGGCGGGTAGCCGTAGCCCGGCTGCTGGGAGCCGACCTGCGGCAGCATCGTGGTCGGGCCGGCCGCGCCCTGCTGCGGCAGCAGGTTGGTCTGGCCGTACGGGTCGTACTGCGCGGCGCCGGCCTGGTCGTAGCCGTACCCGGCGCCGCCCATGCCGTACGCGGCGGCCTGCTGGGCCGCGGCCACCGGCAGGCCGTCGAGGAAGCGCTCGATGTCGTCGCGCATCTCGTCGGCGCTCTGGTAGCGGTAGTCGCGCTCCTTGGCGAGCGCCTTCAGCACGATCGCGTCGACCTCGGGGCGGACCTCCGGGTCGAACGCGGACGGCGGCTGGGCCTCCTCCCGCACGTGCTGGTACGCCACCGCCACCGGCGAGTCGCCGACGAACGGCGGACGCACGGTCAGCAGCTCGTACAGCAGGCAGCCGGTGGAGTAGAGGTCGGAGCGGGCGTCGACCGTCTCGCCCTTGGCCTGCTCGGGGGAGAGGTACTGGGCGGTGCCGATGACGGCCGAGGTCTGCGTCATCGTCATGCCGCCGTCGCCCATCGCCCGGGCGATGCCGAAGTCCATCACCTTGACGTTGCCCTGGCGGGTCAGCATCACGTTGGCGGGCTTGATGTCGCGGTGGACGATGCCGGCGCGGTGCGAGTACTCCAGCGCCTGCAGGATGCCGATCGTCATCTCCAGAGCGCGCTCCGGCAGCAGCCGGCGGCCGGAGTGCAGCAGCTCGCGCAGGGTCGAGCCCTCGACGTACTCCATCACGATGTACGGGATGGAGATGCCGTCGATGTAGTCCTCGCCGGTGTCGTACACGGCGACGATCGCGGGGTGGTTCAGCGAGGCCGCGGACTGCGCCTCGCGGCGGAAGCGCGCCTGGAACGACGGGTCGCGTGCCATGTCCGCGCGGAGGGTCTTCACGGCGACCGTGCGGCCGAGCCGGGTGTCATGGGCCAGGTAGACCTCGGCCATGCCGCCGCGTCCGAGGACGCCGCCGAGCTCGTACCTGCCGCCGAGGCGACGAGGCTCTTCCATAGTTCCGACCCTCTCCCTCACCGGGTGGTGAGGATGTGACGTAGGTGACCCCGCACGCACTGTTGGACGCTTGCCACCGCCACAGCGGTTCTGCGGCGCCGACCCCGCGGCCGGAGCCGCGGCTCAGCAGTGGGTACACCCGCTGCTGGCGGATACGCTACCGGGCGAACCCGTGGCAACCCGAACAGCCTGCCAGCTGAGACCAGACCGGTATGCACCGGAACGGTCCCACTGTGACGATTCCCTCAGGTCGTCGGGCCTTCGGATCCTCGGGGCGGGCGCCCGCTGCTACTTGCCCTGCACCACCGCCTGCATGATGCTTTTAGCGATCGGCGCCGCGATCGAACCGCCGCTGATCTCGTTCCGGTCGCTGTCGCCGTCCTCGACCACGACCGCCACCGCGACCTGCTTGCCGTCCGCGCCCTTGGCGTAGGACATGAACCAGGCGAACGGCAGGCCGCTGTTGTCCTGGCCGTGCTGGGCGGTGCCGGTCTTGCCGCCGACCGTGACCCCGTCGATCTTCGCCTTGGTGCCGGTGCCGTTCTGCACCACCGACTCCATCAGCTGCTGCAGCTTCTGGGCGGTGGTCGCCGAGACCGCCTGGCTCATGACCTTCTCGGAGTGCTTGGACACCACCGCGAGGGTGCTGGACCGCTCCTGGTCGACCAGGTACGGCTCCATCAGCGTGCCGTTGTTGGCGATCGCCGAGGCGACCATCGCCATCTGCAGCGGGGTGGCCCGGGTGTCGTGCTGGCCGATGGCGTCCATCGCGGTGCCGTCCGGTGAGGAGTTGGACGGGAACACGCTGGTGGTGGCCCGGATCGGGACGTCCACCTTGGGGTTGTTGAAGCCGAACTTCTCCGCCTGCGCGCGCAGCTTCGCCCCGCCCACCTCGGCGCCGATCTTGCCGAAGACGGTGTTGCAGGACAGGTCCATGGCGTCCTGCAGCGTGGCGTTGGTGCAGGGCTCGGTCTTGCTGGCGTTCTTCAGCTCGGTCTTGGTGCCCGGCAGGAAGAACTGCTCCGGGGTGTCGGTCTTGTCGCCCGGGTTCTGGAACTTCCCGTCCTCGAACGCGGCGGCGGCGGTGACCAGCTTGAAGGTCGAGCCCGGCGGGTAGGTCTCGCGCAGCGCCCGGTTCAGCATCGGCTTGTTCTGGTCCGCGTTGAGGTCGTTCCACGCCTTGGCGTCCGCCGCAGAGCTGCCGGAGAACTTGCCCGGGTCGTAGGACGGGGTGGAGACCAGGGCCAGGATCGCGCCGGTGCGCGGGTCGATGGCGACCGCCGCGCCCTTCTTGTTGCCGAGGCCCTCGAAGGCTGCCTTCTGGGCCTTGGCGTCGATCGTGGTGACGACGTCGCCGCCCTTCTTGTCGTCACCGGTCAGCATGTCGAGGGTGTTCCGGAAGAACAGCCGCGAGTCGGTGCCGGCCAGGATGCCGTCCTCCAGCGACTCCAGCTGGCTGGTGCCGAAGGACTGCGAGGAGTAGCCGGTGACCGGCGCGTACATCGCGCCGTCGACCCAGCTGCGCTTGTACTTGTAGCGCAGGCCGTTGACGAAGTCCGAGTTGGTGACCGCCTGGCCGCCGACGATGATGTTGCCGCGCGGGTAGGCGTACCGGTCGTACTTGTTGCGGTCGTTGTTCTCGTTGGTCGCCCAGGCGTGCGCCTGGACGCCCTGCACCCAGTTGGTGCGCACCATCAGGGCGAGGACGAGGATCAGGCAGAAGACCGAGACCCGGCGGATGGGCTTGTTCACGTGTCGGATCCCTTTCAGGCCGAGGCCGGGGCAGTGGCCGGCTCCGGTTCGGCGGCCGGGCGGCGCGCACTGTCGCTGATCTTGAGCAGGATGGCGATCAGGGCCCAGTTCGCCACCACCGAGGAACCGCCCTGGGCGAGGAAGGGCATCGTCATACCGGTCAGCGGGATGAGGCCGGTGACGCCGCCGGCGACCACGAAGACCTGCAGCGCGAACGCCGAGGACAGGCCCACCGCGAGCAGCTTGCCGAACGGGTCGCGGGCGGCGACGGCCGTCCGCAGACCGCGCTGCACGATCAGGCCGTACAGCAGGAAGACCGCCATCATGCCGGTGAGGCCGAGCTCCTCGCCGAACGAGCCGAGGATGAAGTCGCTCTTCGCGGCGAACTGGATCAGCCACGAGCGGCCCTGGCCGAGGCCACTGCCGGTGACGCCGCCGGAGCCGAAGGCCATCAGGGTCTGGCCGATCTGCTCGCTGGTGCCGGGCGGCGGAGGGTCGGCGAAGGCCGCCATCGGGTCGAGCCAGGAGTTGATGCGGGTCTGCACGTGCGACTCGACGGAGGCCACCACCGTGGCGCCGCCGATCGACATCACCAGGCCGAAGACGATCCAGCTGGTGCGTTCGGTGGCGACGTACAGCATCACCACGAACAGGCCGAAGAACAGGAAGGACGAGCCGAGGTCGGTCTCGAAGACCAGGATCAGGATCGACAGCAGCCAGACCACGATGATCGGGCCGAGGTCGCGGCCGCGCGGCAGGTACAGGCCCATGAAGCGGCGGCTCGCCAGCGCCAGCGCGTCCCGCTTGACCATCAGGTAGCCGGAGAAGAACACCGTCAGGATGATCTTGGCGAACTCGCCGGGCTGGATCGAGAAGCTGCCGATGTGGATCCAGATCTTGGCGCCGAAGTCGCCCGCCCGGGCCGGGAAGAACGCCGGCGCGGCGAGCAGCACCAGGGCCACCGCCATCGAGATGTACGTGTACCGCTGCAGGATCCGGTGGTCCTTCAGCAGCACCATGACGCCGATGAAGAACGCGATGCCCAGGCCCGACCACATCAGCTGGTTCGCGGCCGCCGGGAAGTTGTTGGCGAGCAGCTTGCCGGCCTTGTCCAGCCGCCAGATCATCACCAGGCCCAGCCCGTTGAGCAGGGTGGCCAGCGGCAGCAGCAGCGGGTCCGCGTACGGCGCGAACCGGCGCATCAGCAGGTGCGCGACCAGCGCCAGGGCGCCCATGCCGAGGCCGTACGCCAGCATGCCGGCCGGCAGCGAGCCGTCCATCGCGAGGCCCACGTTGGCGTAGGCGAACATCGGCAGCACCACCGCGAAGCCGAGCATGGCCAGCTCGGTGTTGCGGCGGTTCGGCGCGTTCTGCGGCGTGATCGTGGTGTTGCCCCGCCGCGCGCCGCGGCGGTCGGTGTCGCTGTTGCTCAGGTCAAAGGTGCTCACGTGTAGGCCGCTCCCCGACGGCTGAGTCCCCTGGCGGGGTCGGTGCTAGGGGGTCGGGCAGGAGGACGCCAGCTGCTTCTCCTGCTCGGTCAGTTCGGGCGTGGTGCCGGGGTTGCCGGTGCTCAGGGTGTCGGTGCTCGGACTCGGGCTCGGGCTCGGGCTGGCCCCGGGGGCCGGGGTCTCGTTGCGGAAGCCCACCTGGGTCAGCGCCGTGCCGGAGGCCGACGGGGCGGCCGCCGACGCGGTCGGGCTCGGGCTCGCCCCGGGCTGCGGCGTCGCGCCGCCGCCGGTGGTGGTGCCCTGCGCCGGCTTGGCGCCCTGCGCGACCTTCTTGCAGACCGAGGCCTGGGTGCCCAGGGTACGGACCTGCTCGCGGGCGTCCGCCAGGCTCTTCGCCTGGATGGTCTTGGTGACCTGCGTCCGCTGGTAGGTCGGCAGGAACTTGAGTTCGATGTCGTCGTGCTGCTCGTACACCGAGGACAGGCTCAGCCCGGCCAGCGACTGGTTGAGGCCGCGGTAGACCGCCACGCCCTCGCCGTCGGCACCGACGTAGTACTGGTCCTGCGTCCACTTCCAGCCGACGTACCCGCCGGCGCCCAGCAGGCCGAGCACCGCCAGCACCGCCAGCGAGACCTTCAGCTTCCGGCCCTTGCGCTTGCGCCGGGACGGGCGCTCGCCCTCGTACGGCTGCGCGTCGGCGCCGTAGCCCTCGGCCGCGCCGTAGCCGTCGTCCTCGTAGCCCTCGGCGGGGCCGAAGCCCGCCGCCTCGTAGCCGCTGGCCGGGCCGAACGCGCCCTGCGGGGCCTGCGGGCGGCCGAGACCGGCGGCGCGGCCGGCCGGGGTGTTCAGCAGGTTGTGGTCGCCGTGGTGCGGCTGCGCCTCGGCCACCGCGCCGACGACCACCGGGATGTCCGCGAGCTGGCCGCTCAGGGTGTCCGTGGCGCCGACGTCGATGACGTCCGCCACGATGCAGGTGATGTTGTCCGGGCCGCCGCCGCGCAGCGCCAGCTGGATCAGCTCCTGGACGGTCTGCTGCGGGGCGTAGTAGCTCCCGAGCGTGGCCTCCAGGGTCTGGTGGCTGACCGGGCCGGACAGGCCGTCGGAGCAGATCAGGTAGCGGTCGCCGGCCCGCACCTCGCGGATCGAGAGGTCGGGCTCGACCTGGCCGCGGCCGTCCAGCGCGCGCATCAGCAGCGACCGCTGGGGGTGCGTCTCCGCCTCCTCCGGCGTGATCCGGCCCTCGTCCACCAGCCGCTGGACCCACGTGTGGTCCTGGGTGATCTGGGTCAGCGAGCCGTCCCGCAGCAGGTACGCCCGGGAGTCGCCGATGTGCACCAGGCCCATCCGCTGGCCCGTCCACAGCATCGCGGTGAGGGTGCAGCCCATGCCCTCCAGCTGCGGGTCCTCCTCGACCATCTGCCGCAGCCGGTCGTTGGCGCCCTGGACGGCGTCGCCGAGCAGGGTCAGCAGGTCGGCACCGGGGACGTCCTCGTCCAGCCGGACGATCGAACCGAGCACCTCCGAGGAGGCGACCTCGCCGGCCGCCGCGCCGCCCATGCCGTCGGCGACGGCGAGCAGCCGCGGACCGGCGTAGCCGGAGTCCTCGTTCCCCTCCCGGATCAGGCCCTTGTGGGAGCCGGCGGCGAAGCGCAGCACCAGGCTCATGCCGTCGCCGCCCCCTTCCGGGCCCGGGCGGTGGCGACCGTGCCGTGGGCGCGCACGGCAGCGGCAGCGCGGCGCCCGCGCTCCCGGCTGGTCTTGGACGGGGTGGTGTCCCTCATGCGCCGCTACTTCCGCAGTTCGATGACGGTCCGGCCGATACGGATCGGCACGCCGGGCTGGAGCGGCATCGGCGCGGTGAGCCGCTGCCGGTCCAGATACGTGCCGTTGGTGGAGCCTAGATCCTCCACCGTCCACTGCCCAGTCTGATCCGGGAAGATCCTGGCATGGCGGGAGGAGGCGTAGTCGTCGTCCAGCACGATCGTCGAGTCGTGCGCCCGGCCGAGCGTGATGGTCTGCCCCTGCAGGGCGACGGTGGTGCCGGCCAGCGAGCCCTGCACGACCACGAGGTGGGTCGGCGCACCGCGGCGCTGGCGCGGCTGCGGCGGCGCGGCGGCCTGCCCGCCCTGCTGGGGCGGACGGCCCGTGGACGCGGTGGCGGCCGAGGCGGTCCGCCGCGCCGTGCGCGGGTTCACCTTGGTGCCGAACAGGTCGCTGCGGATGACCTGGACCGCGACGATGACGAACAGCCACAGCACGGCGAGGAAGCCCAGCCGCATGACCGTGAGGGTCAGTTCTGACATGAGTGGCCCGCTCTACCCTTCGACCTGTCGGTAGACGATGGTGGTGGACCCGAGGACGATTCGGGAGCCGTCGCGGAGCGTAGCGCGCTGGGTGTGCTGTCCGTCCACCACGATGCCGTTGGTGGACCCGAGGTCGAGCACCATCGCGGGCGTCCCCGGCCGGATCTCCGCGTGCTTGCGGGAGACCCCGGGGTCGTCGATCCGGATGTCCGCCTCGGTGGAGCGGCCGAGCACGCACGCGTTGCCCGTGATCTGGTGCCGGGCGCCGTTGACCTCCACCCAGCGGCGGGTGTTCGCACCGCTGTGGCCGGCACCCGGGAAGGGGCGGACGTTCCCGCCGGTCGCGGGCGGACCCTGCGGCGCCGCCGGGGGAGCGGCGGGCGGCGGCGGCGCACCGTACGGCGCCGCACCCTGCTGCTGCCACGGCGCACCGGGCGCGGGCGGGGTCGGCCGCCGCTCGTAGCCGCCCGGGGCGGCCGGCGGCTGCGGCACCTGCGCCGCGGGCTCCTCGCCGGCCAGGGTGCGGCTGCGCACCCGGTACAGGCCGGTGTCCAGCTCGTCGGCCTTCTCCAGGGTCACCTGGAGCGGGCCCATGAAGCTGTAGCGCTGCGCCTCGGCGTACTCGCGGACCATGCCGGCGAGCTCGGTGCCGAGCTGGCCGGCGTACGGGCTGAGCCGCTCGTAGTCGTGCGGGCTGAGCTCGACGATGAAGTCGTTCGGGACGACCGTGCGGTCGCGGTTCCAGATGGTCGCGTTGTTGTCGCACTCGCGCTGGAGCGCGCCGGCGATCTCGACCGGCTGGACCTCGGACTTGAACACCTTGGCGAAGGTGCCGTTCACGAGACCCTCGAGCCGCTGCTCGAACTTCTTCAGGACTCCCACGGGGCACCCCCTTCCAGGGCGTCGGCCGGGCCGCGCTCGCGGGCCGGGTTGCGGTTTTCCGTACTGATCGTATCCACGTCGGGCCCATCCGTACGGTTCCCCGGGAACGTGGTCCCGGGGCGTGAGACCGGGCACACCGCCCGCCACCTGCCCGGCAGGGGGGCCGGGCGGGGGCGTGCGCCGGGTGCGGACAGCCGTGCGGAGGGAGCCGCACGGCATGCGGGAGGTACCCGCGGCGGGCCCCGATCATCCCTCGGTCACCCGTTCGTCCGCCCCGCGTCGGAGCGGTTCCCCGGGGTGCGGGGAAACGGATTCGGAGGTAGCCCGCAGGCCGTGCTAATGTTTTCCACGTCGGAAGGGGCGCCCGAGAGGGAGCCGAACGGAAGACCAAGCGAGATACGGTAAGGTTCTCGTCAGGTCGGAAGAGCGGGAAGCATCTTACGACAGCACCCATGCGCGGGTGGCGGAATAGGCAGACGCGCTGGATTCAGGTTCCAGTGCCCGAAAGGGCGTGGGGGTTCAACTCCCCCCTCGCGCACAGCGAAGCCCCGCAGATCTTCGGATCTGCGGGGCTTTCTCGTTTTCCGGCGACGGCACCCGCGGCAATTCCCTTCCGTGCGGACGGCCGGGTCGGGCGGCGGAATTCCCGCCGAGCACCGGCCGCACCCGGGGGCGCGGCCGGTGCCGGGGTTCAGTCCGCGGCGGCGGGGAGGGCGGCCCGGACGGTGAAGCCGCCGTCCGCGGTGGGGCCGGCCACCAGGGTGCCGCCGAGCAGCTGGGCCCGTTCGCGCAGGCCGACCAGTCCGTGCCCGCCGCCGGGCAGCACCGGCCGGTCGGAAGCGTCCTCGGGCGGCGGGGCGTTCCGCACCTCGACCAGCAGCCGGGAGCCGCCGCCCGCCACCCGGACGGACACCGCGGCGCCGGGCGCGTACTTGGTGATGTTGGTCAGCGCCTCCTGGACCGTCCGGTACGCGGCCCGCTCCACCGCCTCCGGCCAGTGCCGGCCGCCGGTGGAGAGGTCGCTGGTCACCGGCAGGCCGCTGCCGTCGATCAGCTTCGGCAGGTCGGCCAGCCGCGGCTGCGGGGCGAGCGGCTCGGAGGGCTCGACGCCCGCGGCGCGCAGCACCCCGACCATCTGGCGGAGCTCCTGGAGGGTGCGGACGGCCAGCTCGCGGATGGTCGAGGCGGTGTCCTTGGCGGCCGGGTCGCCGGTGGACACCTGCAGCGCACCGGCCTGGATGGAGATCAGGCTGACCTGGTGGGAGACCACGTCGTGCATCTCGCGGGCCAGCCGGGCCCGCTCGGTGGCCAGCACCCGCTCGGCGAGCAGCCGGCTCTCGCGCTGCTGGCCGCGGGTGAGCTCGTCGAGGCGGTGGGCGAGCTCGCGCCTGGTGCGGGCGAGCAGGCCGAGCGCGGCGGGCCCGGCGGCCAGCATCACGCACTGGATGGCGTACAGCGCGTTGTCCCGGTCGAGGGCGAGCGGGTGGTCGGCGAGCGGCCAGTGGAAGAACTCGACCAGGGCGAAGGCGGTGGCGCAGGCCGCGGTGACCCTCAGCGCCGCCCGCTGCGCGGCGACCGTGTAGACCGCGGTCATCGGCGCCAGCCAGATGTAGTTGACGAACGCCCCGGGCAGGGTGAGCAGCAGCACCGTCACCGGGAGGCGGCGGCGCAGCAGCAGGGCGAGCGCGGCCAGGACGGAGAGCGCCGCCTCCCACCACTTGGCGCCCTTGGAGACCAGGGCGGCGTCGACGAGCGAGATCAGCACCGGCAGCAGCAGCATCAGCCAGGTCGCGGTGCACCAGGCCGGCAGGGCTCTGGGGCCGGTCATGCGCCCGGGCCGCCCTGGGCGCGGACCAGCCCGGCGCGGTGGGCGACCACGGCGGCCTGGACCCGGTTCGCCGCGCCGAGCTTGGCGAGGATCGCGCTGATGTGGTCCTTCACGGTGCCGGTGCCGAGGTAGAGGCGGTCGGCGATCTCCGCGTTGGACAGGCCCTCGCCGAGCAGGGCGAGCACGTCGAGCTCGCGGGTGGTGAGCTGGCGGGCCAGCGCGGCGGCGTCCGCGTCGGGGCCGCCGCCCTCGACGTAGCCGTTGATGACCGTGCGGGCGACGGTGGGCGAGAGCATGCTGCCGCCGGCGGCGAGCACCCGGACGGCGTGCACCAGCTGCTCGGGGGCGGTGTCCTTGAGCAGGAAGCCGGCCGCGCCGGCGCGCAGGGCGGTGCCGATGTACTCGTCGGTGTCGAAGGTGGTGAGCATGGCCACGGCGGGCGGGTCGGGCAGGGCGCGCAGCCGGCGCAGCACGCTGATGCCGTCCAGGTCGGGCATCCGGATGTCGAGCAGGACGACCTGCGGGCGCAGCTCGACGGTCTGCTGCTCGGCCTGGCCGCCGGAGCAGCCGCCGACCACCTCCAGGTCGGGGGCGGAGCCCACGATCAGGCCGAGGCCCGAGCGGACGAGGACCTCGTCGTCCACGATCAGGACGCGGATCGGTGGCATGGCTCTCCTCGGGCGTGCGCGGCTCGTCTTCGAGCCTAGGGGCCGGCGGGGCGCGATCCGGTCCACCGGCGGGGTGGTGACCCCCGCCGAACGGCGGGGGTCGGAATCCGCTACCGGATTCACGCAATTCTCATCCGGGGTGGGGAACCATGGAACACGGAGCCCCCTGTGGGCCCTGGCCGCTCGGTGACCGGGTGTGCGGGCCGCTCCGTCCCTCCCGGGTGTCGTACGGATGCGTCCCCCACGTTGATCGTCTGCAATTGGAGCTGTGTCCACCGTGAAGCCGGCGCCCACCGCCGTTCCCGCGCATGTCGGATCCCCGTCCGGGCTGCTCGCCCGGTGGCGGCCGAGGGCCGCCGCGACGACGGTCTGGTACCTGAGGCTGCTGGCCCTGCTGAACCTCGTCGCGGTGCTGGCGGTGCCGTTCCGGGACCAGGTGCAGGAGCACAACGAGGGCGAGTACTTCACCCCGTACCTGCTGACGGCCGGTCTGACGACCGTGCTGCTCTCGCTCTTCCTCGCGGTGGCGATGCGGCGCCGCAAACGGGCCGCGTGGATCTTCAACGCGGTGGTGTCGGGGCTCTTCTCGGTGCTGTACCTGCTGCTGATGCTGGTGCCGGACAGCCCGTTCGCGGACCATCCGATGAACTGGTTCTCCACCGTGCTGACGGTCGGCTTCTTCCTGACGCTGCTGGTCGGCCGGCGGGAGTTCACCTCCAAGGGGGACCGCTCCAACCCCAAGACCGGGGTGGCGACGTTCATCGGCGGCCTGCTGTTCGGCGGTGTGGTCGGCGCGACCCTGGTGCAGCTGACCAACGCCGTGCACGGCGCGGAGTTCGGCACCCGGTTCGGCTACGCGGTGGCCCGGATGGTGACGATCACCCCGTCCGGCCGGCTGGCGGACGAGATCTCCGTGCCGACCTGGGTGAACGCCTTCATCAACGCGATGGGCGCGGTGCTCTTCCTGCTGGTGCTGTACCTGGCCTTCCGCAGCCCGCGCGGCCAGGAGCTGCTGACCGCGGAGGACGAGGTCCGACTGCGCGAGCTGCTGGAGCGGCAGGGCGAGCGCGACTCGCTGGGCTACTTCGCGCTGCGTCGGGACAAGGCGGTGATCTTCTCGCCGTCCGGCAAGGCCGCGGTGGCCTACCGGGTGCTGGGCGGCGTCTCGCTGGCCTCCGGCGATCCGATCGGCGATCCGGAGGCCTGGCCGGGGGCGATCGACGCGTGGCTGGAGGAGGCCCGGGAGCACGCCTGGGTGCCGGCCGTGATGGGCGCCTCCGAGGAGGCCGGCGTGATCTACGCCCGGCACGGCCTGGACGCGCTGGAGCTGGGCGACGAGGCGATCGTCGAGGTCGACGAGTTCTCGCTGGACGGACGCGCGATGCGGGTCGTCCGGCAGGCGTACAACCGGGTCAAGCGGGCCGGGTACACGGTGCGCATCCGGCGGCACGAGGACATCCCCGACGAGGAGATGGCGGAGCTGCTCGACAAGGCCGACCACTGGCGGGACGGCCAGACCGAGCGCGGCTTCTCGATGGCGCTGGGCCGGCTCGGCGACCCGGACGACGGCCGCTGCGTGATGCTGGAGTGCCACGACGCGGACGGCGAGCTGCGGGCGCTGCTGAGCTTCGTCCCGTGGGGCCGCAACGGCCTCTCGCTGGACCTGATGCGCCGGGACCGCGACAGCGAGAACGGCCTGATGGAATTCATGGTCATCGAACTGCTGCAGCGCGCCGACGAGGTCGCCCTGGAACGGGTCTCGCTGAACTTCGCGATGTTCCGCTCGGTTTTCGAGCGCGGTTCCAAGCTGGGCGCCGGTCCGGTGCTGCGGCTGTGGCGCTCGGTGCTGGGATTCTTCTCCCGCTGGTGGCAGATCGAATCGCTGTACCGGGCCAACGCGAAGTACCGGCCGATCTGGGAGCCGCGTTATCTGCTCTTCGAGAAGAGCAGCGAGATTCCGCGGATCGGCATCGCCAGTGCGCGCGCCGAGGGCTTCATCACGGTGCCGAGTCTCCCCGTCCTCTTCCGTCGCCGTCACGTCCGGGCCGCCGCACAGGCGGTGTCCGGCGGGGGGTCGGCGGCGGAGCGGGACGGGTAGGGGTAGTCCCTCCGCCGGGGGGCGGAGGGCCACCGCCGATCGGGGGGTGCGGCCGCGTCCGGTGGTCGCCCCCCTCCGACTTGAGGATGATCCGCGATTCGCCTCGCAAGGTGACGCCCCCCGTTTGTCCGATGCCTACCGTGGATGTATCGGCGGGAGAAACCCCGGCCGTACGGGAAATGTCCCGGGAATTGCACGGCGGGGCGCGGGGGTGCCCGGCCGGAAAGCGGACGGGGAGATTCAGCGGTGGATCGGATGGCTCGTGCGGGGGGCGTGCGACCGGGTGTCGGACCGGTGGCGGTCCGGGCCGCGGTCGCGGAGTGGGGCACGCTGATCGGAATCGTCCGCGGGCACGTGCGCCGGCACCGGTTCGCCTCCGTCCCGCTGGCCACCGCGGCGACCGTGCTGGTGCTGCTCTTCTCCGTCGTCCAGCACCTGCCGGGCGGCGAACGGCTGGTCACCCAGGTCGGCGTCGTGCGGGCCGCGCTGCCGCTCGGGATCTCGCTGCTGCGGACACCGCTCTCGCTGTACGTCCCCGCGCTGGACCTGCCGGTGTGGGGCGCGCTCGTCCAGGTCTTCCTGGTCTTCGGGATCGCCGAGATCGTCCTCGGCCGCCGCCTCACCCTGGCCGTCGCCTACGTCTGCACCCTGGCGGGCACGCTGTTCGCCCGGATCGGCGTGGAGCTCGGCCCGGAGCACCTCTTCGGCTTCCCCACCTGGGTGGGCCACGTCCGGGACACCGGCCCGTCCGCGGCCGTGGTCGCGCTGGCGGTCTGCGTGGCGATCCGCTGCCGGGCCTGGTGGACGGGCGGTGCGGTGGTGCTGGCGATGGTCGTCGAGGCCGTGCTGCTGCCGAACCTCGCCGGGCTGGAGCACGTCGTGGCGGTGCTGGTGGCCGGGCTGATCGCGGCCTCGCTGGAGGTCTTCGGGCAGTTCTGGCCGCGGGTGCTGGCCGGGGTGGGCGCGGCCGCCTCCGTGGCGGCCGAGGGCGGCCCGCGGACGGCCGTGCCCCTGGTGCGCTGAGGCGGCGGAGCCGCGCCGTACGGCCCGGGGCCGTACGGCGGTGCCTCAGCTCCTCGGCAGTGCCAGTTCGAACCAGACCACCTTGCCGACCGCCTTGCGGGCGGTGCCCCAGCGCTCGGCGAGCTTGCTGACCAGGTGGAGCCCCCGGCCGTGCTCGTCCATCGAGCCGGCGGGCTCCAGCGAGGGCAGGTTGTGGTTGTCGTCGCTGACCTCGACCAGCAGCTTGTCGACCCTGATCAGCTGCAGCTGGACGTGGTCCCTGGCGACCCGGACGGCGTTCGTCACCAGCTCGCTGACCAGCAGCTCCACCGTGTCGTCCACGGCGTCCAGTCCCCAGGCGGCGAGCTGGCCGCGCACCAGCGACCGGGCCCGGCGGACCTCGCCCTCTGCGACGGCGAGCTCCCAGGTCGCCACCTCGCTCGGCGGCACGCCGTCGAAGCGGGCGACCAGCAGGGCCACGTCGTCGGCCCGGTCGTCGGAGTGCAGCCGCTCCAGCACCGTGTCGCAGGCCTCGTCCGGGGTCTGCTTGGGGTCGATCAGGTTGCCGCAGAGCGCGGCCAGGCCCTCTCCTATGTCACCGCCCCGCACCTCGACCAGGCCGTCGGTGCACATCACCAGCATCGAGCCGTCCGAGACGTCGATCCGCTTCGCCACGAACGGGACCCCGCCGACGCCGATCGGTGCGCCCTCCGGGATCTCCAGCAGCTCGCCCCGGCCGTCGGGGTGCACCAGCACCGGCGGGACGTGCCCGGCGCTGGCCAGCTCGCAGGTGCGGTTGATCGGGTCGTAGACCGCGTACAGGCAGGTCGCCAGGTGGTCGTCGCCGAGCTTGTGGGCCAGGTTGTCCAGGTGCCGCAGCAGCTGGCCGGGCGGCAGGTCCAGCGCGGCGAGGGTCTGCATGGCGGTGCGGAACCGGCCCATAGCGGCCGCCGAGTGCAGGCCGTGGCCCATCACGTCGCCGACCACCAGGGCGACCCGGCTGCCCGGCAGCTGGATCGCGTCGAACCAGTCGCCGCCGACCTCCGCCCGGGAGTCGCCCGGCAGGTAGCGGTGCGCGATCTGCACACCGGGGATCCGCGGCGGCCGGGTCGGGATCATCGACCGCTGCAGGGTGGTCGCCACCCGGGACTCCGCCCGGTGCAGCCGGGCGTTGTCCAGCGACAGCGCGGCCCGGGCCGCCAGCTCCTTCAGGGTGGCGGCGTCGGACTTGTCGAACGGCGAGCGGTCCGGCAGCCGCAGCAGCTTCAGGATGCCCAGCACCGTGCCCCGGGCGGACAGCGGCAGCACCAGCATCGACCGGCCGACCACCACCGGCACCAGGTCCGGCCCGCCGCCCAGCGAGGCCGCGTAGTCCACCGCCACGTCCGGGTCGATCACCGGCACCAGCACCGGCTGGTTCTCCTGCAGGGCGAGGCCCGGCGGCGTGGAACGGGGCATCGCGAGCAGGGCGCCCTCGTCCAGGACGTGGTCCCAGTGGCCGGGGGAGCTGTTCACCGCGCGGGCGACCCGGCGCAGCATCGTCCGGTCGTCCGGGCGTTCGTCGGGCAGCTCCGAGTCGGAGATCAGGCCGTCCAGGAGGTCGACGCAGGCGAAGTCGGCGACCCGCGGGACGAGGACCTCGCACAGCTCGCGGGCGGTCGTGTCGAGGTCCAGGGTGGTGCCGACCCGGTTGCCGACCTCGCTCAGCAGGGCCAGCTGCTCGCCGGCCTGGCTGACGGTCAGCACCTCGACGGACGGCGGTGCCGGCGGTGCCGGGACA
This sequence comes from Kitasatospora sp. NPDC007106, assembly GCF_040634455.1. Taxonomy (NCBI): domain Bacteria; kingdom Bacillati; phylum Actinomycetota; class Actinomycetes; order Kitasatosporales; family Streptomycetaceae; genus Kitasatospora; species Kitasatospora sp. NPDC007106. The sequence goes on along the minus strand of NZ_JBEYFP010000036.1, from coordinate 8,511 downwards.
CCGGGGGTGTCGTGGGGGCGTCCGTCCGGCCCGTCCGATCGGCCCTGCGGCGGAGCGGACCCGACGGCGGCCCTGACGGGCGCGGTGCCGTTGGCGGTGGACTCGATGGCTGGGCCTCCCTGGCTCTGGCCGTTCGCGGTGACCGCCCCGGACTCGCGCTGCCCGGGCACGGTGGTGCCGATCCCCCGCCCGTCCTCGGCGCCGCGCGGCGCCCCGGCGGGCAGGACCTGCAGGCCGATCGTGCGGCGCCCGCCGGGCGCGGCCGGATCGGCCGGGCGGCGGGCCGCCCGGGGCCGGTCGGCGCGCTGCAGCGGGGTCGGGTACCGGCGGACCAGTCCGGCGGCGACCCGGGCCGCGCCGCGGCCGGCCGGCTCGTAGGGGAGGACGGGCAGTCTGGTCGCCGCGTCCACCCAGAGCGCGGGCACCCCGGCCGCGGCGACCTGCCCGAGCAGCCGTCGGCGGCGCTCCTCGGAGCCGCGCGGCAGCAGGCCGTCCAGCTGCGCCGCACCGCCCGGTCCGACCGGGGCGAAGGCGGGGGAGACCCGGTGGAAGGCGCCGGTCGCGGCGGGCGCCGCGGCGTACGCCAGCAGCCGCTCGCCGAGCGCTATCCGCGGCCCGCCGGCCCGCAGCGGCCGGGCGTCCGCGGCCAGCGCCAGCAGGCTGCGGCCGGCCGGCTCGACCAGCGGGTACGCCCACCAGATGACGTCGCGCAGCCGCTCCTCGCGGTCGACCACGGCCATCGCGCCCGACCAGGCGGCGTCGGGCCGGGTCAGGTCGTCCAGGGTGTCCAGGGCGTCGCAGCGCCGCGGCGGCGTGCCCGGACGCGGCGCACCGGTCTCCGGGCGGGGTTCGACGGCGGGCAGCAGGCCGGAGGCGGTGCGGCCGCAGGCGACCTCCGCCCGGTGTCCGAAGAGCTCCTCCGCGGCGCGGTTCCACAGCGCGATCCGGCCGTCCGGGTCGACCATCACCGCGGCGACGCGCAGCAGGGCGACCACTCCGGAGGGAGGGTCGCCCGCGGCCTCTCCCGCCGTCGGTGCGGAGTTCGGCTCGTCCACCATCGGTTCGGTCTGCTCCCGCCTGGCCGCCCTGCCGGGGAGCGGCCGCCGTGTCGGCGCGGCGCACCGGCTCCTTGTCTCCGGCCGCTCCTGCGTGTCCCATCCTTCTGTACGCGGGCCCCCGGGCTGTGTTCGGCCACAGGCGCGGCGCAGGACGGAGGCACCCTCCAGCGAAGCACGTGCGAGCCCGGCTCCGACAGCGAATCGCGGAGATTCCTCGGTATCAGTTGCGTGTCGCTGGGTGAGCGCCCGTGTGCGCTGCGGGTTCAACCGGAAGGGGTACCGGGACGCGGGCCCGGCGGACCGGTCCGGCCCCCCGGTAGGGTGGCAGGCTCGGAGACCGGGTGCATGCGGAGGCGGACTGGTGAGCGCGGAGAGCCCCGTCCAGTGGAGCGAGCAGGATCGGCTGCTGCTCGAGGAGCGGGTGGCCGCCGCCGAACTGGCCTGGCTGACCCTCGACGTCGACGTCGCCACCCTCCGGGTGGAGATCGACAACTTCGCGCTGGTCCACCACCAGCTGCTCGGGCCGCTGTACGCCCGCCTCGACGAGCTGGACGCGCTGATCGCCGAGGCCGTAGCCGTCCGCACCGGGGACCCGGAGGCGCTGCGCCGCGCGGCCGAGGCCCGCAGCCGGGTCGCCGAGCCGGACGACCCGGCCGCCGCCGACCTCGCCCCCGAGCCGCCGGCCGCCGCCAAGGTCCGGCCCGACCGGGACGCCCAGCGGATCTACCGCGACCTCGCCCGCCGCGCCCACCCCGACCTCACCACCGACCCGGCCGAGCAGGAGCGCCGCTCGGCCTTCATCGCCCGGGTCAACGAGGCGTACGCGCAGGGCGACACCGCCGGCCTGGAGGAGCTGGCCGGCGAGTGGTCGACCGCCCCGGAGACCGCGCCCGACCCGGACTCCCCCGACCGGCCGGACTGGCTGCTGCGCCGCCTGGAGTGGCTGACCGCGCGGATCGGCCAGCTCGCCACCGAGCAGGTCCGCCTGGAGCGCACCCCGATGGGCGAGCTGCTGCTGCTGGCGCCGCAGGAGCCGGAGCGGCTGCTGGAGGAGCTCGCCGAGCAGCTCCTCGCCCGGGCCTCCGAGCGGCGCGCCGACCTGGAGCGGCTGCTCGGCGACGACGTCGTGCCCGGTCCGGCGCCGACCGGTCGGCACAATGGAGGGGAGGACCCCTCGCAGACCCGCCCCCGTACCCACGCCCAGGAGAATCCGACGATGTTCGCGCAAGCGCTGCCCACCACCGACGCCGCGTCCGTGCCGGCCGACGCCGCACTGCTCGACGTCCGCGAGCAGGACGAGTGGGACGCCGGCCACGTGGACGGCGCGCTGCACATCCCGATCGGCCAGGTGATCGCCCGGATCGACGAGCTGCCCGACGGCAGGCTGTACGTGCTCTGCCGGGTCGGCGGCCGCTCCGCCCAGGTCGTCCAGTACCTGGTCGCGCAGGGCCGGGACGCGGTCAACGTGGACGGCGGCATGTTCGCCTGGGAGGCCGCCGGCCGCCCGATGACCGCCGCCGACGGCCGGGACCCGTTCGTCCTCTGACCGCACCGCGGCCGCCCGCCCGGCTCGGGGGCCCGCTCCGGCGGGCCCCGGCCGGGCTGCCAGGGGGCACTCCCCGGCCCTGTCCCCCGGCGCGCCGGTACGGCAGGATGACCGGGCGAACCGTGCCGCAGCAGCCGTAGGGGAGGACACCGCGTGCGCACCTGGTCCACCCCCGCCCTCACCGTGCTCTGCCTCTCCGGGGCCGGCATGATCGGCGGGACGGCGATCCTGCTCGGGGCGCTGTTCCTGCACAACGCCCCGTCCAACACGCTCTCCCAGGAGTACCGGCAGCAGCTGGACGGGCTGGTCTACCCCGAGTTCGAGCAGAACTGGAAGCTGTTCGCGCCCAACCCGCTGCAGCAGAACATCACCGTCGACGCCCGGGTGCAGACCATCGCCGAGGACGGCGAGGTGCACACCCGCGACTGGACCGGCCTGACCGCCCGGGACGCCGCCGCGATACGCCACAACCCGGCGCCCAGCCACGTCGACCAGAACATGCTGCGCCGCGCCTGGGACTTCTACGAGTCCAGCCACCCCGCCGAGGACGGCGCCGTGCCGGGACAGCGCGGCAAGCTCGCCGAGGAGTACCTCAAGCGGATAGCCCTGCAGCGGTTCGGCCGCACCGCCGGCGGCGAGCGGATCCTGCAGATCCAGTTCCGCTCGGCGGCGAAGGCCGTCCCGCCGCCCGCCTGGAGCACCGAGGAGCCCGGCGAGTCCACCCCGTACAAGGAACTGCCCTGGTGGCCGGTGGACGAGGACGACTACCGGGGGCTGCTGTGAGCGGAACGGCCACCGACCCGGTCGCGGCCACCGACCCGGTCGCGGCCACCGACCCCGCGCCGGTCGCGGCGGCGCCGCCCACCCGCTTCGAGCGGCTCTTCGACGCCTTCACCGGCACCGTCGTCGGCCGCCGCCAGGCGGCGGTGGTCCGGATCGGCTTCGGCCTGGCCTGGCTCGGCTTCCTGCTCCGCGAGTGGCCGAACCGGCGGGTGCTGTACGGCGACCGCTCGCCGTGGTCCGCCGACCTCTCCGACCGGCTGCTCTCCGCGACCCACGCCTTCACCGTGCTCTCCTGGTCGGACGGCCGGCTCTGGTTCGAGACCGTCTACCACCTGGGGATCCTCGCCGCCGTGCTGATGGTGCTGGGCTGGCGCACCCGGGCGAGCGCCGTGCTCTTCGCCGTCACCGTGCTCTCCCTGCAGAACCGCAACGTGCTGGTCGGCGACGGCGGCGACAACGTCGTGCACCTGATGGCGATGTACCTGGTGCTCGTCCGCTCCGGCCTGGTGTGGTCGCTGGACGCCCGCCGCCGGGCCCGCCGGGAGGCGCCGGCCGCGTCCGTCGGGGAGCTGCGGGCCGTCCGCGACGCACTCGTCACCATGCTGCACAACTGCGGCATGGTGATCATCGCCGCGCAGGTGGTGCTGATCTACTCCACGGCCGGCTGGTACAAGGTGCAGGGCTCCCGCTGGCAGGACGGCACCGCCCTGCACTACCCGCTGCACCTCGACTACTTCGCCCCCTGGCCGGAGCTGTCCGCGCTGCTGGGCTCCAGCCTGCTGATCACCTTCGTGCTCAGCTACGGCACGGTGATCCTGCAGGTGGCCTTCCCGTTCACGCTCGCCAACCGGCGCCTGAAGAACGTGCTGCTGGCCCTCATGATCGCCGAGCACTCCGCGATCGCGGTCGTCCTCGGGCTGCCGTTCTTCTCGCTGGCGATGATCGCCGCCGACCTGGTCTTCCTGCCCACCGCCTTCCTGGAGCGGCTGGACGCCCGCTGCGGCCCGGCCGCCCGACGGCTCCGGGCGGCCGTACGCCTCCCGGCGGCGCGCCCGCCTTCGCCCTAGACTGCCCGACATGCCCTGGTCTGTCGCACTTCGGGAGACTGCGAAGGCCGGACTCGTCCCGGCCCGCGAACTCTCCGACCCGCGACGGGCCGTGCGCGGCGCCCTCGCCGTCGGCCTGGTGCTGTTCCCGGTGCTGGCGGTCGCCGGCAGCGGCCCGGCCACCTCGGCCGCGATGGGCGGCTACATCGCCGGCACCGCGACCTTCCAGCGCACCTTCCGCCCGCGCGCCTCGATCGCCGTCGGCGCCGGACTCGGCCTCGGCATCAGCACCTTCCTCGGCTACGCCGCCGTCGGCGTGCCCGGCGCCTTCCCGGTGCTGCTCGCCGTCTGGGCGTTCGGCGCCGGGATGATCTGGGCGGTCGGCCCGACCGGCGGCACGGTCGCCGCCACCACGATCTCCGTGATGCTGGTCGTCGTCCAATTGCCCGTCAGCCTGGCCAGCGCGCTCGGCCACGGCCTGCTCTGCGCCCTCGGCGGCGCCGTCCAGGCGCTGGTCACGCTGCTCTGGCCGGTCGACCGCTGGCGCGGCCACCGCGACGCCCTCGCCGACACCTACGCCGAACTCGGCCACTACGCCCGCCGGCTGCGCCACGACCCGCTCGCCGCCGTCGACCCCGAGCCGTTCATGACCGCCCGGCGGGCGGGCGCCCTGACGGGCTGGCAGGCCCGGCACCGGCCGCCCGAGATGCGCGGCCTGCGAGCCGTCGCCGAGCACATCCGGCCCGCTCTCGCCGCCCTCGCCGACCCGGCGGTCGGCGCCCCCGCCGAGGGCCCCGGGCGCGACCTCGCCCGCGAGATCCTCGCCGCCGCGGCCGAACTCCTGGACGCCGTCGCCGCCGCCGTCCGGGCCGGGGAGGCCGTCCGGCCGCCGACCAGCACGCCCGCGCTCACCATCGCCGAGGCCGCCCAGAGCCCCGACCTGACCGGCGCCGCCCGCCGGGCCGCCAAACGGCTCGCCACCCAGCTCTCCCGGGCCACCGGCGCCCTCGACCGGCAGGACCGGACCGTCGTGCGGACGAGCGGCCCGCAACTGCGCCGCCCCCCGCTGCTGAAGATCGTGCCGGTCGCCCTCCAGACCGTCCGGCGGCAGCTGCAGCCGCGCTCCGCGGTCTTCCAGCACGCCGTGCGGCTGTCCGCCGTGGTCACCCTCTCCTACCTGGCCGCCCGGCCGACGGGGCTGCACCACAGCTACTGGGCGCCGCTGACCGCCGCCATGGTGATGCGGCCCGACTTCGCGCAGACCTTCAGCCGCGGCGTGGCCCGGCTGGCCGGGACGGTCGTCGGCGTGGCCGTCACCACCGCCGTCGTGCAGCTGCTGGACCCGGGCGCGTACCTCTCCGCCGCCCTCGCCGTGGTCTGCATCGGCGGCGCCTACCTGACCATCCGCACCGGCTACGCCTTCACCACCGCCTGCGTCTCCTCCTACGTGGTGTTCCTGCTCGGCCTGCAGGCCGGGAACCCGCTGGAGACCGCCCTGGAGCGGGTGCTGCTGACCCTGCTCGGCGGCGCCATCGCGCTCGGCGCCTACGCGCTCTTCCCGACCTGGCAGACCGCGCGGCTCGCGGAGCGGCTCGCCGAGTGGCTCGCCGCGGCCGGCCGCTACGGGGCGGCCGTGCTCCAGGCGTACGGCGATCCGGAGGGCCGCGACGACCGCGGGGTGCGGGACGCGCTGCTCGACTCCCGGGAGGCCCGCGCCGAGCTGATGGAGGCGCTCGAACGGGCCGACGCCGAGCCGGTCAAGCACGGCGACCGGCTGCCCGAGCTGAGCCGCAAGCAGCTCGACCGGGCCCGCACCGCGGTCGGACTCCTCGCCCGCAGCGCCGTCCTGATGGAGGCGCACGTGCCGCACCGGGACAGCCCGCCCGTCGCCGGCGCGGCCGAGTTCGCCGAGGAGCTCCAGTACGCCACCGCGATCGCCGCGGCCGGGGTGCTGATCGGTGAGCCGGTCGACTTCTCCGGGCTGCGCGAGGCCTACGCCCGCTGGGACGGGTACCCGGTCGGGGACGCCGTGCCCGGGCACGAGGACCGCGCGGTGGTCGCCCGGGCCGGCGCCAAGCTGATGCTGCAGGCGCTCGGCGACCTGGAACGGGCCGTCCGGCCGCGCCGCGTACCCTCGGGGGCGTGAGCGAGACCGGAGTGCCCCACGAGGGCGAGCAGTACGACGACGCCTTCGTGCCCGACGACCGGGAGATCGGCGTCGGCCCGCACCCCGGGCCGTGGCCCGAGGGCGACCACTGGGACCGCGGGCTGCTGGCCGACGGCGACCGCCGCAACGTGGTGGACCGCTACCGGTACTGGACCCGCGAGGCGATCGTCGCCGACCTCGACACCCGGCGGCACGGCTTCCAGGTGGCCGTGGAGAACTGGCAGCACGACTTCAACATCGGCTCGGTGGTGCGCACCGCCAACGCCTTCCTGGCCGGGCAGGTGCACATCGTCGGCCGGCGCCGCTGGAACCGGCGCGGCGCCATGGTGACCGACCGCTACCAGCACGTCCGCCACCACGACTCGGTCGCCTCGCTGGCCGCCTTCGCGGCCGCCGAGGGACTGCCGGTGATCGGCATCGACAACCTGCCCGGCGCCGTCCCGCTGGAGACCTACGAGCTGCCGGAACGCTGCGTGCTGCTCTTCGGGCAGGAGGGCCCCGGGCTGACCCCGGAGGCGTGGGAGCACTCCACCGCGGTCTGCTCGATCGCCCAGTTCGGCTCCACCCGGTCGATCAACGCCGGGGCGGCCGCCGCCATCGCCATGCACGCCTGGGTGAGGGTGCACGGCGCGGGCGTCGGCCGCCCCTGAACGCGGCTCAGCCGAACAGCAGCCGCCAGGTGTGCGGACCGGGGTAGCCGTCCGCCTCGGTGCCCGTCCAGCCCTGCGCCAGCTGGAACGCCTCGACGTTGCGCCGGTCGCCCTCCGTCCACTCGGGGCCCGGGCCGACGGTGTAGAACCCGCCGAAGCCCTTGCGGACCAGCTGCTCGCCGAGCAGCTGCACGGTGGCGTTCACCCGGCCCGGACCGAAGGCGTCCGTCCCGGGGAAGGCCGGCGCCGGCGCACCCGGGACCCTCGGCACCGGGGGCACGGTCGGCACCGTCGGAACGCCGGGAACGCCGGGAACGGTGGGTACGGGCGGCGGCACCGGCTGCGGGGCCTGTGGCGGGACGTCCCGGCCGCGGCCGGCCACCAGCAGCACCCAGGTGTCCTTGCCCGGGACGCCGTCCGCCTCGGTGCCCGTCCAGCCCTGCGCCTGCTGGAACGCCTGGGTCGCCCTGCGGTCCGCCTCGCTCCAGGTCGCGTCCGCTCCCTCGGTGTAGAACCGCCCGGCGCCGCGCTGCACCAGCATCTCGCCCAGCCGCTTCACGTACTGGTTGGTCTGGCCGATGCCGAACCACACCGACCCGGGGAATGCCTCCCCGTCCGCCGCGGCGGCGACGCCCCGGTAGCGGTACGGCAGGTAGGAGCCCGAGTGGCTCCAGTAGGCGTACGGGGTGCTGCGTTTGATCGTGTTCGGGCTGGTCTGCTCGTACGCCGTGTAGCGGGTGTGGGAGGAGTCCGTCCAGCCGCCGAAGAGGACGGCGTGCGAGCCGCCCTGCGGGTTGGCGGAGTCGTTGTAGATCAGCGCGTCGCCGGGCTGCAGGTCGTCCTTGGCGATCCGGTCGGCGAAGTTCGGCAGCGTCCAGGTGGTCTGGCTGCTGCCCAGGCCCCAGGCCATCGAGATGAAGCCGGAGCAGTCCTGGCGGTAGCCGTCCGACCAGTACCGGCTCATCGAGTACGGCACCTTCCTGTCCACCCACACCTGGGCGCGGGCGATGATCTCCTCGCGGGTGGTGGCGCGGAGCAGGGCGCGGGGCTGATCGCCCTCGCCGCCGTAGGGGCCGGCGACCTCGCCCTGGGGGGAGGTCGGGGTCGGGGCGGGGGTGTCCGCGGCGGCGGCCCGCGGGACGACGGCTATGGCGCTGGTGGCGCCGCCGAGGACGGTGCATGTCACCACATCCTTTTCGCCTGAAACCAAGCGCAGACATGGATAAAATAAGACCAAAGTGTAAAGGAAAGGTCAGCGGCG
>NZ_JBEYFP010000035.1:0-26265 GCF_040634455.1 Kitasatospora sp. NPDC007106 | reverse complement strand
CGGCCCGGAGGCCCGCCGCGCGCCGTCCTCGGCCGCGCGGCCGGCCGGCGATGCGTCGTCGTCCGGTGCTTCCGCCACGGGACACAGGGTATGCGGCGGCGCGGACGAATGGGGGCAGAGCCGGAGGAAGCGTGGGCCACGTCTCACCCGGCGGGCCGTCAGGGGGTGAGGGCGGGCCTCCGGTCGGCCGGGGTGTCGAGGGCGTCGAGGCGGCGCAGGATGATGCCCTCGCGCAGCGCCCACGGGCAGATGTCCAGCTCGTCGAGGCCGAAGAGGTCCATCGCCGCGTCGGCGACGAGCGCACCGGCGAGCAGCTGCCGGGCGCGGCCCTCGGAGACGCCGGGGATGCGGGCCCGTTCGGCGACGGTCATGGTGGCGAGCCGCGGCAGCCAGGCGGAGAGGCCGCTGCGGGTGAGCCGCCGGGGCACCCGCGGTCCGGCGTCGGTGGGGGCGGCGCCGGCCATCCGGGCCAGTTGCTTGAAGGTCTTGGAGGTGGCGACGGCGTGGTCGGGCGCGTTCTGTCTGGTGAACTCGCCGACCACGTTCGCGATCTCGGCGCGGATGTGGCGGCGCAGCTCCCGGACGTCCGCCGGGTCGGCGACGTCGCCGGGCAGCCGGGCGGTGAGCCGGCCGGCGCCGAGCGGCAGCGAGGCGGCGATGTCGGGCTGCTCGTCGAGGCCGCAGGCGATCTCCAGCGAGCCGCCGCCGATGTCGAGGTTGAGCAGTCGGCCGGAGGACCAGCCGAACCAGCGGCGGACGGCCAGGAAGGTGAGCCGGGCCTCGTCCTGCCCGGAGAGCACCCGCAGCTCGATGCCGGTCTCGTCGCTGACCCGCTGCAGCACGGCCTCGCCGTTGGCGGCCTCCCGGACGGCCGAGGTGGCGAACGGCAGTATCTCGACGACGCCCTTGTCCTCGGCGACCGCGATCGAGGAGGCGACCATCGAGACCAGCCGGTCGACGCCGGTCGGGGTGATCGCCCCGTCCTCGTCGAGCAGCTCGGCCAACCGCAGTTCGGCCTTGTGCGAGTACGCCGGGAGGGGGGCAGCACCGGGGTGCGCGTCCACCACGAGGAAGTGGACGGTGTTGGAACCCACGTCGAGAACACCGAGTCGCATAGCGGAACACGCTACGCGATCCGGTCCGCCCACCTGCCCGGATCCCCCGTTCCGGCCTCCGGGGGCCGCCGGCGGCGACCCGGTCGGCGGCCCCGTCACCGGCCCGGCGCGGTCACAGCAGCCCGTGCCAGAGCTGCTCGACGATCACCGCCCACCAGTTCTCCGGGTCGGCGAAGACCGTGCGGTCGACGGCGGCCAGGGCCCACTGCAGCTCGGCGACGGCGGGGCCGGCCGCGTACGGGTGGAGGCCGCGCAGCGCCGGGAGGCGCTCGGCGAGCAGCACCAGGCAGCGGGCGAAGGCGGTCACGTCGGCGTTGCAGTAGCGGGCTGCGGCGGTGTCCGGGTCGATCGCCCGGACGCGGCCCTGCAGCGTGTCGACGGTGATCAGCGCCCAGCCGTCGGTGCCCAGCACCACCTGGCCGAGCAGGGCCTGCCGGGCGTCGGCGGTGGCCCGGGTGCCGCGGCCGGCCTCGGCGAGGCGGGCGGCGGCGTCGGGCAGCACCAGGTCGGTGCGGGTGCCGTCGTGGACGCCGTCCGGCTCCGGGTGGTGCAGCGCGAAGAAGCCCTCGACGGCGACCGGCAGGCCGACCTCCAGCAGCGGCCGGGCGACCGCCTCCGGCAGGTCGGCGTGCTCCACCGCCGCGGCGTCGAACCGGCGGACGCCCTCCGGGCCGAACCGGGCCGCCAGCCGCTCCGCCAGCGGGCGGCCGCTCTCCGGCTGGGCCGGCGGCACGGAACGCGGGAACGGCACCCGGTTGGGCCGCACGCCCTCCGGCGCGGGCACCGCCCGGACGGCCTCCGCACGCCCGTCGAACCACGGCCCGTACGCCAGGTCGTGGGTGATCCGGACGCCGGGCAGGGCGGCGGCCAGCGCGTGCCGGGCGTAGCCGCCGGGCAGGGCTGCCGGCCGCAGGTCGGTGTGCAGGCCGAGGACGTCCTCGGCGGGCACGCCCTGCTCGCGGAGCTGCTCGGCGGCGCGCAGCGCCGGGTGCGGCAGTCCGGTCGCGGACTGCACGACCAGGGTCCGCACCTCGCCGAGGGCGTCCCGGTAGCGGAGCGCGGCCCGGGCGCCGGCGCCGGTGGCGGGCGGCAGTGCCGGGTCGTAGTCGCCGGCGCCGAGGAAGTCGCGGTACATCCGGACGACGTCCGGCACCGGCACGGACGGCCAGACGGTGAGCGCGCCGGTGAGCCGGTCGACGACCGCGCAGGCGGCGCCGATCTCCTCCGGGGCGCGCCGGACGGCGGTGAACGGGTTGACGTGGACGGGCGGCGGTTCGGGCCACACCACCCAGCCGTGCTCGAACTCGTGGCTGTGCACCGGGCGGGCGCCCTCCGCGGGGAGCGCGCCGTTGATCCAGCGGTGGGCGGCCTCCAGGGCCTGCTCGCGGGTGGTCATCGGCGGACGCTCCCGGCGGTGGTGCGGTGGATGTGGAGCCGGGACCGCGGCGGGGCGGGCTCGGCGGGACGGGCGGGTTCCGCGGCCGGTGCCTGGGCGGGCTCCGGCGGGGCCGCGGCGGCGGGCGCCGCCGCGGGGCCGGACTCCGCGGGACCGGCTGCGGCGGGATCGGCTGCTGCCGGATCGGCCTTCGCCGGTCCGGACCCGGCGTTCGCGGCGGCCGGGGGCACGATGTCCAGCGGCCGGCACTCGGCGTCCAGGGCGATCGCCCACAGGCCGTGCTCGGCGCTGTGCAGCGGCTCGGGGCCGCTGCGGCCGGTCTGGTGGTCGAGCCAGGTGAGCCGCTCGCCGTGGTTGACCACGTTCCAGGCGTGCGAGCGCCGGAAGCCGTCCAGGGTGACCAGCAGCGCCTGGGCGCCCGGGCCGGAACGCAGCAGCGTCTCGGCGACCCGGGCGAGGGCGCCCTCGCCCGCACCGACGTCGTGGAACTCCCGGCCGAGCTCGCGCTCCGCGCGGTCGCGGCCGCCGTACTCGCCGGCCGGGCCGTCGGGCAGCCGCGGCGCGGAGCAGACCGGCAGGCCGGAGAAGGTGTCGACCGAGGAGAGCGCGACGTCGACGGTGTTGTTGGCGCGGCCCGCCTCGCGCGGGCCGCCGCCGTTGAGCGCCTCCGTCCAGCCGCCGGCCGGGTCGGGGTGCAGCTCGGGGGTGCCGTCGGGGCGGCGCGGCACCAGCCGCTCGACCTCGGCCTGGTGGGCCGGGTCGACCGGACCGAGCCCGCCGGGCAGACCGTAGGGGCGGCCGTCGGCGATCCCGCGGACGGGGACGGGTGCGGCGGGCGCGTCCTGCACGGAGCGTCCGGAGCGGGCCGCCAGGTAGGCGGCGGCGACCTGGCCGGGGTGCAGCACCGGGACGACGGTCGGGCCGGTGTGCGGCTCCAGGCCGAGGACCTCGGGACGGCGGCGGAGGTCGCCGCTCTCGCCGAGCCGGAACGGCAGCGGGGCCGGGGCACTGCCGCCCGCGCCCGGGGCGCCGGCGCCGGGAGCACCGCCGGGGGCACCGGCCGGGGTGCGCGGCACCGCACCGGGCGTGCCGACGACCGCGCCGACCACGCCGTTGGCGGCGCCCTGGGCACCGGGCTGGCCGGCCGCACCGGGAGCCGCCGCACCGGGAGCACCGGGGGCGCCGGGACCGCCCGCACCGGGGGCACCGGCGACCGGGGTGCCGGCCGGGACGCCGGGCGCACCGGGAGCACCGCCCACCGGGCCGCCGACCGGCGGCACCGCGGCGCCCGCGACCGGGCCCGCACCGGCGGCCGGACCGCCGCCGACCGGGCCGAGCGGGAAGCCGGAGCCGGCCGCGGGCGCCACCGGCGCGGCCGGGACGGCGTAGTCGCCGCCGTGCCGGATGCCACCGGTCGGCACCTCGGCGGGCGGGCCGTAGGTCTGCGGGGACGGCGGGGCGACCACCACCGAATCGGTGTGCACGGAGATCGGGCCGGGCCGCGGACCCGCGGCCGGCGGGTCGTAGCCGTCCGGCTCGTACACCGGCGGAGCGGGCGTGGTGTGGCCGCCGGAGGGGGTGCTGTAGCCGCCGTACCCGCTGCCGTACCCGCCGCGGTGGCCGCCGGTGTCGGCGGGCGGGGCCTGGACGGCCTGCTGCGGGGCGGCCGTCACCTGGACGCCCGCGGCCGGGGCGGCCTGCAGGTCCACGTCCAGGACCGGTGCGGTCCGGCCGGGGCCGGTCCTCGTCGTGCCCGCCGGGCCGTCGGCCGTCCGGTCGCCGGGGCCGCCGAGGCCGTCCGGGTCACCGGAGGTGCCGGGGACGCCGTGCCCGCCCGGGCCGGTGCCCAGGTCGGCGGCGGCCACCGGGAGGCCGTCCGCGCCGAGCCGGACGCCGTCGGGGCCGACGGCCACGTCCACCAGCGGGCGGCCGTCCCGGCCCGTCCCGGCGACCAGCGGCCTGCCGTCGGCGTCGGTGAGCAGCTTGCCGTCCTTGCCCACGGCCAGGCCGGCGGCCGGGTTGCCCTCCGCGTCCAGCATGACCGGGCGGCCGTGCGCGTCGAGGACGGGCCGGCCGTCCTTGCCGACGGCCAGGGAGAGGCCGGTGTCGCCGACCGCCCCGTCGGCGCCGACCGTCAGCGGCTTGCCCTGGGCGTCGGTCAGCGGCTTGCCGTCGGCGCCCAGCGCGAGGCCCGCCACCGGGGCGCCCGCGGCGTCGAGCAGCACGGGCTTGCCGTCGGTGCCGAGCACCGGGCGGCCGTCCGCGCCGACCTGCACGCTGACCCCGTCCACCGCGGGCAGCCGCTTGCCGTCCGCGCCGACCAGCACCGGGCGGCCCTGCGCGTCGGTGGCGACCGTGCCGTCCGGGTTGAGCGCGGCGGAGACGCCGCTGACCCCGGCCACCGCGGCGGCACCGCCGACGGCGGTGCCGAGCAGCTTGCCGGTCATCTCCCCGCCGGAACGGGCGGCGCTGAGGGTGCGGAACTGCCCGTGCTTCCCGGCGCCGTCGGCCTGCGCTATGCGCTCCAGGGCCGTCACGGCGGGCTCCTTCAGGGCCGCCTGCAGGCTGTCCTTCATCTCCCGGCCGAGCTCCGCCAGCAGCGCGCTGACCTTGATCTTCGCGGCCTCGACCGCGATCGCCTCGCCGGCCTCGGCGGCCGCGCCCTTCACCGTGCCGACGACCTGCCCGACCAGGCCTGAGAGGCCCTCCCCCTGCGCGGCCTTCACCTGGGCGGCGGCTGCGGCCTCCGCCTTGTCCGCCTCCGCGATCTCCTCGGCGAGCTCGGTGAGGACGGCGATCAGCCGGGCCTTGCAGTCGTCGACGGCCGCCGCGGCCTTGTCGAAGGCGCCGGCCAGCGACTCGGCGGCGCCGTGCGCGTCGTCGAGGTGGCCGCGGCCGCCGCCGCTGAAGCCGCGCCAGTGCTCGGCGAAGGCCTCGACGGCCGGGCCGGAGTTCTCGCCGGTGACGCGCTCGGCGGCCGAGACGCCGCGCCGGCCCAGCCGTTCGGCCTCGGCGCCGAACTCGCGCCACAGGCCGCCCGCGCGGCGCAGTGCGTCCTCGTCGGCCTCCGGCCAGTGGCGGCCGAGCCGGGCCATGACCGGAGCCAGCTCCTCGGGCAGGTTCCTGGGCATGTGGTCCCCCTTCGGTGGTGCGGCTTGACGGTCCGTCGACTCAGAGCGCGGTGGGAGCGGCGCCGGTTCCCGGGCCGACCGCCCGGAACGCGTCGCGGTTGCCCTGCTCGTTCTGCTCCGCGTTGTCGGCCATGGTGTGCAGGCCGGTTCCGATGCCGCCGAGCCGGTCGGCCAGGCCCTGCAGCCCGGCCAGCACGCCCTCCCGGGCGCCCTCGTACACCTGGCCGAAGCCCTGGCCCGGCTCGTCCCGCCCCCAGGGGGTGCCGAGCGCGGCCAGTCCGTTCTCCAGGTCGAGCGCGGCCCGCGCGAAGTCGTTCGAGACGGTCTCGAACTCCCGCCCCTCGCCGTGCAGTTCCCAAGGCTTCAGCAGAACCCTGTCGGCCATCCCCGTCCCCCGTCGTCGCGTCCCGTCCCCGCACGCAGCCGTCTGCAGCCCGCCATCCTAGGCCCCGGGCGCGGGGCGGCCCGTGCCGCGGTGAGCCTCTTCACCCTGCCTTCACGACCCGGCGGACGGGTGCGCACGGCCGGTGCACGGCCCGTGCGGGCGGGGTGCGGGGCAGGTGCGCCGCCGGTGCGCGGCTCCGGCGCCGTCGAAACGGCAGCCGAGGCCATACCCTTGCAGCGTGGCAGCAGCAGACACCGCACAGCACAAGAAGCCGAAGAAGAACGGCACGAAGCCGGCCTCGACGGTGGTCGACCTCGCGATGCCGACCGTGCGGCCCGAGGTCCCGCTGGACTTCCCGCGCGCCTGGGCAGAGTTCACCGACCCGGCCGACGAGGAGCAGGTGTTCCGCTGCGACCTCACCTGGCTCACCTCCAACTGGGGCTGCATCTTCGGCCGGGGGTGCCACGGCATCCAGGAGGGCCGCGGCGCCTCCGACGGCTGCTGCACCCTCGGCGCCCACTACTCGGACGAGGAGGACGAGCAGCGGGTCGCCGGCCACGCCGCCCGGCTCACTCCGGAGATCTGGGAGAACCACCCGCACGGCACCGACGCCAAGGGCCGGATCCGCCTCGACGGCGGCATCACCATGCTCGACGAGGACGGCGACCGGCAGACCCGGCGGATCGACGGCGCCTGCCTCTTCCGCAACAGCCCGGACTTCCCCGGCGGCGCGGGCTGCGCGCTGCACATCCTGGCCCTGCAGGAGGACCGCGAGCCGCTGGAGACCAAGCCGGACGTCTGCTGGCAGCTCCCCGTCCGCCGCACCTACGACTGGATCGACCGGCCGGACGACACCCGCTACCTGCAGGTGAGCATCGGCGAGTACGACCGCCGCGGGTGGGGGCCGGGCGGCCACGACCTGCACTGGTGGTGCACCGGCAGCCCGGAGGCGCACGGCGCGCCGGACCCGGTGTACGTCAGCTACCGCGCGGAGCTCACCGAACTGATGGGGCCCGAGGCGTACGCCGTCCTGGTCTCCCTCTGCGAGCAGCGCATCGCCACCAAGGGCCACAAGAAGCTCGCCCCGCACCCGGCGGACAGGTAGGAGGAACCGCCCAGGGGCGCGTGGGGGCACCCCTATGGGTTCCCCCTACTTGTCGATGTCGCCGACGACGAAGAACATCGAGCCGAGGATGGCGACCATGTCGGCGACCAGGGTGCCCGGCAGGAGTTCGGTGAGGGCCTGGATGTTGTTGTACGAGGCGGAGCGGAGCTTGAGCCGCCAGGGCGTCTTGTCGCCGCGGGACACCAGGTAGTAGCCGTTGATGCCGAGCGGGTTCTCCGTCCAGGCGTAGGTGGTGCCCTCCGGCGCCTTGAGGACCTTGGGCAGCCGCAGGTTGACCGGCCCCGGGGCGAGCCCGGCGAGCCGGTCGAGGCAGGCGTCGGCGAGGTCGAGCGAGTTGGCGGTCTGCTCCAGCAGGCACTCGAAGCGGGCCAGGCAGTCGCCCTCCTCCCGCACGACGACGGTCAGCAGGTCGGCGAGCTCCCCGTACGCGAGGTAGGGCTCGTCGCGGCGGAGGTCGAAGTCGACCCCGCTGGCCCGGGCGATCGGGCCGCTGACGCCGTAGGCGTGCACCTGCTCGCGGGTGAGGGTGCCGACCCCGGCGGTGCGGCCGCGGAAGATCTCGTTGCCGAGGACGAGGTCCTCGTAGACCGGGAGCTGCTTGCGGACGGCGGCGACGGCCTGCCGGACGCGGCCGAGCCAGCCGGCCGGGAGGTCCTCCTTGAGGCCGCCGACCCGGTTGAACATGTAGTGCATGCGCCCGCCGGAGGCCTCCTCCAGGACGTGCTGGAGCTCCTCGCGGCCGTGGAAGGCGTGGAAGATCGGGGTGATGCCGCCGAGCTCCAGCGGGTAGGAGCCGAGGAACATCAGGTGGTTGAGCACCCGGTTGAGCTCGGCGAGCAGGGTGCGGATCCACACCGCCCGCTCGGGGACCTCCATGCCGAGCATCCGCTCGACGGCGAGGACGACGCCGAGTTCGTTGGAGAAGGCGGAGAGCCAGTCGTGCCGGTTCGCCAGCATGATGATCTGGCGGTAGTCGCGGGCCTCGAAGAGCTTCTCGGCGCCGCGGTGCATGTAGCCGATGACCGGCTCCGCGGTGACGATCCGCTCGCCGTCCAGCACCAGCTTCAGCCGGAGCACGCCGTGCGTGGACGGGTGCTGCGGGCCGATGTTGAGCACCATGTCGCTGGTGCCCAGCTCACCCGTGAGCTGCTGCGCACCCGCGCCGATGCCGACCGTGGTCTCCCTCATGGCTACAGAGTCTGCCACCCCGCGGGTGCGGGGAGTCCCTCCAGGCTCCGCGGTACCGGCATGCGGACGGCCTGGGCCAGCCAGCCGAAGCCGCCGAGGCCAGCCGGGTCGGTCAGTTCGGCGGCCTCGCCGGCCCCGCCGAGGGCCCGCAGGTAGCCGGCCGGGTCGGTGGAGGCGAGGGCGAGCGGCGGCCGTCCGCCGTGCACGCCGAGGGCGCGCAGTGCGGCCCGCTGCGTCGTCCACAGGCTGTGGACGGTCGGGGCGGCCGCCGAAGCGGCCGAGTCCAGGGCGACGTGCGCGGTGACGTCGCAGCTGCCGTCGGGCACGGGCCGGACCTCGCGGCCGCCGCGGAATCCGGCGAGGGTGCCGAACGGCGGCCGGTCGGCGGCGGTGTGGGCGTAGTCGACGGCGACGGCGAGGCCGCGGTCGAGGGCGGCGACGGCCGAGGCCCAGGCCTCGTCGCGGGTGCGGCCGAGTTCGATCCGGTCGCCGGCCGGCCACCAGCGGGCGGCCCAGGCGGCGTCGGCGGCCTCCAGCGGGCCGCCGGGGCGTTCCTCTCCGTCCGGCCCGACCTCGACGTAGCGCAGCACGCCGTCCTCGTCGGGTTCGGCGAGGTCGAGCGGCACGTTGTCGAGCCACTCGTTGGCGAAGAGCAGCCCGGTCAGCCCGGTCGGCAGGGTGTCCGTCCACACCACGGACGAGGGCAGGCCGGCCGGGCGGGCGGCGAGTTCGACGGCGTGGGGGCGGACCCGGGCGGCGAGCTCGGGGGCGAGGGCGGCGAGGACTCCGGTGACGAGTTCGCCGCGGCCGGCGCCCACGTCGACCAGGGCGAGCTCGTCCGGGCGGCCGAGGGCCTCGTCGGTCTCGGCGAGCAGCCGGGCGACGGCTCCGGCGAACAGCGGCGAGGCGTGCACGGAGGTGCGGAAGTGCCCGGCCGGCCCCTCCGGGCCCCGGTAGAAGCCGTCCGCGCCGTACAGCGCCTCCTCCATGGCGGGCCGCCACCGCATCCAGGTCACGTGGGTCGACGCTACCGGTCGGCGGGGGTGTCCCGGCGGGGGCCGTCTCCACCCTGCGGCGGATGGCGGATCGCTCTCGCGGCGGACCTGGGGGCGGTGTGCGACTGCCTAGGCTTGGAGCGTGCATCGACTCAACGCCTGGCTCCGCCGTCACCCGATGGTGGTCGACTCCGCCTGGGCGCTGGTGGTCCTCCTGCTCGGCGTGCTGTCCGACTTCTCGGAGTCGGACCTGCAGCTCTACGGCGGTCTGGCCTTCTCGCTGGCGATCGCCGCGCTGATGGTGGTCCGGCGCCGGTACCCGGACCTGGCCGCGGCCGGGGGCACCGCGCTCGGGCTGGGCCAGCTCGTGCTGGACGTGACTCCGGGCGCCTCGGCCATCGGCTACCTGGTGTTCGCGTACACGGGGGCGGCCTTCGGCTCGCGGTGGGCGTCCCGGCTGGTGCTCGCGGTGGGTCTGGTGGCCGGTCCGCTGACGCTGTGGCGGTTCGACAACAGCGGCGACCCGGTGCCGGACGACCCGTCGCCGCCGCCGGGGCCGAGCACCTGGCAGCTGGTGTTCGTGGCGGTGCTGATGTCGACGCCGTTCGTGCTCTGCTGGGCGTGGGGCCGGCTGACCCGGGTCCGCGGGGCCTACCTGGTCGAGCTGGAGGACCGGGCGGCCCGGCTGGAGCGCGAGCGGGACGCGCAGGCGAAGGTGGCGGTGGCCGCCGAGCGCGCCCGGATCGCCCGGGAGCTGCACGACGTGGTCGCGCACAACGTCTCGGTGATGATCGTTCAGGCCGACGGCGCCGCCTACGTGCTGGACAACTCGCCGCAGCAGGCGAAGGAGGCGCTCGGCACGATCGCCGCGACCGGCCGCCAGGCGCTGGTGGAGATGCGCCGGCTGCTCGGCGTGCTGCGGACGTCGGAGACGGCCGAGGAGTACGTCCCGCAGCCCGGCGTGGAGGAGCTGCCGGAGCTGCTGGAGCAGGTCCGCACGGCCGGCCTGCCGGTGGACTTCGCCACCTCGGGCGAGCCGCGGGAGCTGCCGCGCGGCCTGGAGCTGACGGTGTACCGGATCGTCCAGGAGGCGCTGACCAACGTGCGCAAGCACGGAGGTCCGGGCGCCCGGGCCCGGGTCGCGGTGGACTTCGGCGACCGCGACCTGGAGGTGCTGGTCGAGGACGACGGCCGCGGCAGCACCGCCGAGCAGATGGACGGTGGTGGCGACGGGCCCGGCCATGGTCTGATCGGCATGCGCGAGCGGGTCGGCATGGTGAGCGGCAGCCTCGACATCGGCCCGCGGCCGGGCGGCGGCTTCCGGATCCGGGCCGTCCTCCCCCTCAAGGCCGCCGGCTGAGTCCGGGGCACGACCGATCAGGTGAAGGAGAACCGACCGTGACCATCCGCGTGATGCTCGTGGACGACCAGGAGCTGCTGCGTACGGGCTTCCGGATGGTCCTGCAGTCGCAGGGCGACATCGAGATCGCCGCCGAGGCGGGCGACGGCGCGCAGGCGCTGGAGCTGCTCGCCGGGACGGAGGTCGACGTGGTGCTGATGGACGTCCGCATGCCGCGGCTGGACGGCGTGCAGGCCACCCGGCGGATCTGCCTGGACGAGTCCGGCGCGCCGCTGCCGGGGGCGCCGCACGTGCTCATCCTGACCACCTTCGACCTGGACGAGTACGCCTTCGCCGCGCTGAAGGCCGGGGCGAGCGGCTTCCTGCTGAAGGACGTCCCGCCGACGGAGCTGGTCGCGGCGATCCGCGCGGTGCACGGCGGTGACGCGGTGGTCGCGCCGACCACCACCCGCCGCATGATCGACCGCTTCGCGCAGGTGCTGCCGACGCCGTCGACGGCGCCCGGCTCGCCGGTGCTGGAGCCGCTCACCGACCGCGAGCGGGAGGTGTTCCTGCTGGTGGCGCAGGGCCTGTCGAACGGCGAGATCGCCGCCCGGCTGACCCTGTCGGAGGCCACCGTGAAGACCCACGTCGGTCGGATCCTGGCCAAGCTGGGCCTGCGCGACCGCGTCCAGGCCGTGGTGCTGGCCTACGAGAACGGCCTGGTCCGCGCGGGCGCCACGGACTGACCGGGGTTCGTACCGCGGCGCGGGGCCGCCCCCGGCGGGTGGCCCCGGCGCCCCCCTCGGGTGTCCCCGGTCAGAGCCGCCGCAGGCCCTGGATGACCTCGCGGAGCAGGCGGACGTCCGGGCGGCCGGCCTCGGCGGCACCCTGGCCGACCCGGACGAGTCCGGCCTGGACGAGGTCGCCGAGCAGCACCCGCAGGGCGCCGATCGGCAGGTCGGCGTCGGCGGCCAGTTCGGCCAGCGGGCAGGGCCGGTCCCGGATCCGGTCCAGCAGGGCGCTGCGGGCGTGGTCCAGGTGGGCGGCCGGTTCGGCGTCCGGCACCGCCGAGACCGCGGCCAGCAGGTCGTAGCGCTCGCCCTCGGCGGAGCGGGTGCGCCCGCCGGTCAGGGTGAACGGCCGGACCATCGGGCCGGCCTCGTCGTCGTACCAGTGCCCGCTCATGTGGCCGCCCCCGGGCCGGCGGCCGGCTCGGCGCCGGCCCGGGCGGGGGTGGAAAGGTGGCGCCCGACCCGGCGGACGAGCATCTGCATCTCGTACGCGATCTGGCCGACGTCCGCCTGCGGCCCGCAGAGCACGGCCAGGCAGCTGCCCTCGCCGGCCGGGGAGACGAAGAGGAAGGCGTCCTCCAGCATCACCATGGTCTGCCGGACCGAGCCGGCCTCGAAGCGGCTGCCGACGCCGCGGGCGAGGCTGTGGAAGCCGGAGCAGACGGCGGCGAGGTGGTCGGCGTCCTCGGTGCTCAGCCCGGCGGAGGCCGCGGTGGGCAGGCCGTCGGAGGAGAGCAGCACGGCCTGGCGGACGTGCTCGGTGCGGTCGACCAGGTCCTCCAGGAGCCAGTCCAGGCCGCCGGCGGCCTGCTCGGTGGTCTCGGGCGTGCTCATCGTTCGTCCTCCGGGTCGTGCGGGGTGCGGGCGTCGGTGCCGCGGCCACGGCCGCGGTCCAGCCCGCGCTGGAACGCGCCGAAGACGGCGCCCATCTGCTCGGCCGAGATCTCGGGTCCTCCGGCGGGCGGCCCGGCGGGGGCGTCCGCCCCGGGCGGGTCCTGCAGCCGGGGCGAGAGGGACGCCTGGCGGGTCCGGGTGGGCAGGGCGCGCCGCATCGGCAGCACGGCCGCCGCGGGCGCCTCGGCCACGGGTCCGGGCTCGGCCCCGGCCGGCGCCTCGGGCACCGGGACGGGCCGCGGCGCGGGCTCGGGCGGCTCCGCGAGGACGGCCTTCGGCAGCAGCACCACGGCGGTGGTGCCGCCGTACGGGGAGCGGCGCAGCGCCACCTCGATGCCGTGGCGGCGGGCGAGCCGGCCGGTGACGAAGAGGCCGAGCCGTTCGGTGCGGGTGGGGTCGAACTCCTGCGGTTCGGCGAGGGTGCGGTTGGCGGCGGCGAGTTCGTCCTCGTCCATGCCGAGGCCGCGGTCGTCGATCTCCAGCACGCAGCCGTGGGCGGCCTCGCCGGCCCGCATGGTGACCTGGGTGTGCGGGGGCGAGAAGGCGGTGGCGTTCTCGATGAGTTCGGCGACCAGGTGGGCGAGGTCGCCGACGGCGGCGCCGGAGACGAAGACCTGCGGCATCGGCGGGACGACCACCCGCTCGTACTCCTCGACGGCGCCGACCGCGGAGCCGACCACCTCGACCAGCGGGACGGGCTTGCGCCAGCGCCGGCCGGGGGCGGCGCCGGAGAGGATGATCAGGCCCTCGGCGTGGCGGCGCATCCGGGTGGCGAGGTGGTCGACGCGGAAGAGGTCGGCGAGCTCGTCGGGGTCGGTGGCGCGGCGTTCCATGGCGTCGAGCTGCTTGAGCTGGCGGTGGATCAGGGCCTGGCTGCGGCGGGCGATGTTGACGAAGACGCCGGAGATGCCGGCCCGCAGGCGGGCCTGTTCGACGGCGGCCTCGACGGCGGCGCGGCGGGCGTGGTTGAGGGCGCGGCCGAGGTCGCCGATCTCGTCGTCGTGCTCGCCGGCGGCGAAGGCGAGCCGTGGTGCGGCCCGCTCGACGTCGACGGTCTCGCCGGCGGCCAGGCGGCGGACGACGTCGGGCAGCTGGCGGTTGGCCAGCCGGTCGGCGGCGACCCGCAGCCGGGTCAGGCGGCGGGTGATCCGCCGGCCGGTGCGCACCGAGTACCAGACGGAGAACACCACGGCGAGCAGGCCGGCGCCGCCGGCGAGGCCGGCCTTCAGCAGCTGGTCGCCGGCGTAGGCGCGGCCGCGGGCGGCGGAGTTGAGCGCGGCGTCCTTGCACAGCTCCATGTAGCGGTGGACGACCGGGTCCATGGTGGTGCGCCAGCCGTTGCGGTCGACGGCGCGGCCGGCGGCGTCGGCGCCGGCGTCCAGGACGCCGTCCTCGGCGGCGGTGAGCGCGGTGTAGCGGGGGTCGACGGCGAAGGTCTCGAAGCCGGCCCGGGAGTCCGCGGGCAGCGCGGCGACGTAGGTCCGCTGGAAGACCCGGCGGTCCTCGACGACGGCGGCGAAGGCGCGGAACTGGGCGGGGGTGAAGGAGCCTGCGGCCCGGGCGCCGGAGCCGAGGGCGTCCTCGCGGGAGACGAACTCGCGCACCCGGACGAGTTCGACGACCACCTGGGCCTCGCGGGCGAGCCGGCCGGCCTGCAGGGCGGTGAGCGCGGACTCGACGGCGAAGGACGGCTCGACGGCGGCGGTGTACCGCTCGACCGCGGCGTCCCAGCTCAGGGCGCGGGTGATGACGGCCTGGCGGAGCGGGGCGAGGCCGTCGGTGGCGGTGATCATCGCGGTGAGGGTGTCCCGCTGTTCGGCGGTGAGCTCGTCCTGCCGGTCGGGGTTCTCGGCGGCGGCCCGCACGGCGCGGACCTTCTCGTCGGTGGCCCGCTCCTGCGCGGTGTAGGCGGCGAGGGCGGCCGGGTCGCCGCCGGAGCCCAGGTACTCGGCGGCCAGCCGGCGCTCGATCTGGATCTGGCCGACGGCGGTGTCCACCGGGCTGCCGAAGTACTCGTAGGCGTCCTTGAGGCGGACGAGGGCGCGCAGGTCGCCGGTCATCGAGACCATGGCGAAGGTCCACAGTCCGACCAGGGCGACGACGGGGATCAGCACCAGCGCGATGATGCGGGTACGGATGGTGCGGGGTCGGCGCGGGCGGGCAAGGCCGAGGCGTCTGGGCATGGTCTCCCTCGTGTCCCGGGGCTCGGACTGCGCCAAGTTACCCGGCCGTAGCGTTCGGGTCGCCAGGAGGGTCGTGAAGCTTCCGTGGAGATCCGGGGGCCGGCCCCGCGCGGCGGGGGCGCACCGGCCGCCCCGTACGATGGAGCGGTACGTCTGGTACCTGCACAGGACTGGAACGGGAAGCAATGACGAGGGCCGAGCCGTGAGCGCGTCCGACAATGCCCCGGCCCTCGGGCCGACCGACCCCTTCGGGGATCCGCTGGACCCGGAGAACCGGCCCGCCCGGCTCTCCGTCGGCGTGGTCGGCACCGGCCGGGTCGGCCCGGCGCTGGGCGCCGCGCTGCAGCTGGCCGGGCACCGGGTGGTCGCCGCCTCCGGGGTGTCCGCGGCCTCCCGGCGCCGCGCCGAGGCGCTGCTGCCCGGCGTGCGGCTGGTGACGCCGCCGCAGGTGCTGGCCGCCGCCGACCTGGTGCTGCTGACGGTGCCCGACGACGCGCTCGCCGACCTCGCCGCCGGACTGGCCGCGACCGGCGCGATCCGCCCGGGCCAGATCGTGGTGCACACCTCCGGCGCGCACGGCGTGGCGGTGCTGGAGCCCGCCGCCCGGGCCGGCGCGCTGCCGCTGGCGCTGCACCCGGCGATGACCTTCACCGGCACCTCGGTGGACCTGGCCCGGCTGGCCGGCTGCCCGTTCGGGGTGACCGCCCCCGACGAGCTGCGCCCGGTCGCCGAGGCGCTGGTCGTGGAGATGGGCGGCGAGCCCGAGTGGGTGCCCGAGGAGGTCCGCCCGCTCTACCACACGGCGCTCGCGCACGGCGCGAACCACCTGGTCACCCTGGTCGCGCAGGCGATGGAGCTGCTGCGCGGGGCCGGGGTCGCCGAACCGGGGCAGCTGCTCGGCCCGCTGCTCGGCGCGGCCCTGGACAACGCGCTGCGCTCCGGCGACGCCGCGCTGACCGGCCCGGTCGCCCGCGGCGACGCCGGGACGCTCCGCCGGCACCTGCAGCAGTTGCGGACGGCGTCCCCGGACATCGGGCAGGCGTACCGTGCGATGGCCCGGGCCACCGCACAGCGGGCGGTCCGCGGCGGACCGCTCAAGGAAGAGGCGGCGGCTGCGCTGCTGGACGTACTCGACGAGGAGACCCCCTGATGGCACGCGGCAAGCAGCCGGCGAAGGCGAAGGCCCCCCGCACCACCGAGCTCACCCGCACGGTGGAGGAGTTCGAGGCCGCGTTCTGGCCCGACGACCAGCCGGTGGACAACGCCGTGGTGATGACCATGGGCGCGCTGCACGCCGGCCACGCCGCGCTGATCCGGGCGGCCCGCCGCCAGGTCGGCCGGGACGGCCGGGTGGCCGTGACGGTCTTCGTCAACCCGCTGCAGTTCGGCGCCGGCGAGGACCTGGAGCGCTACCCGCGCACCCTGGACGCCGACCTGGAGGTCGCCCGCGAGGCCGGCGCCGACGTGGTCTTCGCCCCGACCGTCGAGGAGGTGTACCCCAACGGCGAGCCGCTCGTCCGGCTGTCCGCCGGGCCGATGGGCGACGGCTTCGAGGGCGCGTCCCGCCCCGGCCACTTCGACGGCATGCTGACCGTCGTCGCCAAGCTGCTGCACATCACCGACCCGGACTTCGCCTTCTTCGGCGAGAAGGACGCCCAGCAGCTGGCGATCGTCCGCCGCATGGTCGCCGACCTGGACTTCGACGTGGAGATCGTCGGCGTCCCGACCGTCCGCGAGGAGGACGGGCTGGCGCTCTCCTCCCGCAACCGCTTCCTCTCCGACACCGAGCGCGGGCAGGCCCTGGCGCTGTCCCGGGCGCTGTTCGCCGGCCGCGACGCGGGCGCGCAGGGCGCGAAGGCGGTCCGCGAGGCCGCCGCGGCCGTCCTGGACGGCGCCGACGGTGTCACCCCCGACTACCTCGCCCTGATCGACCCGGACTCCTTCACCGAGGTGCCGGACGACTTCACCGGCGAGGCCCTGCTGGCCGTGGCCGCCAAGGTGGGCCCCGCCCGCCTGATCGACAACGTCGGCGTCATCGTCCGGTAGCGCACCACCCCGCACCACCCCGCACCACCCCGCTCGACCCCCCGTAGGCATGCACTCTCCCCCGGCCCCGCCGGGGGTCCCACCAGGAGGCGTGACCAGATGCTCCGCACCATGCTCAAGTCCAAGATCCACCGCGCCACGGTGACCCAGGCCGACCTGCACTACGTCGGCTCCGTCACCGTCGACGAGGACCTGCTCGACGCCGCGGACCTGCTCCCCGGCGAGCTCGTCCACATCGTCGACATCAACAACGGCGCCCGCCTGGAGACCTACACCATCGCGGGCCCGCGCGGCTCCGGCGTGATCGGCATCAACGGTGCCGCCGCGCGCCTGGTGCACCCGGGCGACCTCGTGATCCTCATCGCGTACGGCCAGATGGACACCGCCGAGGCCAAGGCGTACCTGCCCAAGGTCGTCTTCGTCGACGGGGACAACCGGATCACCGGCATGGGCGGGGACCCGGCCGAGGCGCCCGAGGGCAGTGGCCTGCTCCGCGGCGACCGGGCGTACCGTGATGCGGACGGCGCGAGTGCCGACGCCGCGCGCTGAAGGAGCCAGTGAAGCCATGCCGTACCGCCTGACCGCCCCCGCCCCGGGCTGGACCGCGACCACCGACGTCGTCGTGGTCGGCTCCGGCGTCGCGGGCCTGACCGTCGCGCTCAACGTCCGCCGGGCCGGCCTGCGGGCCACGGTGGTCACCAAGGCGATGCTGGACGACGGCTCCACCCGCTGGGCCCAGGGCGGCATCGCCGCCGCCCTGGGCGAGGGCGACACCCCCGAGCAGCACCTCGACGACACCCTCGTCGCCGGCGCCGGCCTGTGCGACGAGGACGCGGTGCGCACCCTCGTCACCGAGGGCCCGGACGCCGTGCGCCGGCTCATCGCCGTCGGCGCCGCCTTCGACCAGGACGAGGACGGCACGATCCTGCTCACCCGCGAGGGCGGCCACCACCGCCGCCGGATCGCGCACGCCGGCGGCGACGCCACCGGCGCGGAGATATCCCGCGCCCTGGTCGCCGCCGTCCGCAACGACCCCGGCATCGAGCTGATCGAGCACGCGCTCGTCCTCGACCTGCTCACCGACGCCGACGGGCACGCGGCCGGCCTCACCCTGCACGTCATGGGCGAGGGCCAGCGGGACGGCGTCGGCGCCATCCGCGCCCGCGCCGTGGTGCTCGCCACCGGCGGCATGGGCCAGGTCTTCTCCGCGACCACCAACCCGGCGGTCTCCACCGGCGACGGCGTCGCCCTCGCGCTGCGCGCCGGGGCCGAGGTCGCCGACCTGGAGTTCGTCCAGTTCCACCCGACCGTGCTCTGGCTCGGGGCCGACGCCGAGGGCCAGCAGCCGCTGGTCTCCGAGGCCGTCCGCGGCGAGGGCGCGCACCTGGTCGACGCCTCCGGCGAGCGCTTCATGCTCGGGCAGCACGAACTCGCCGAGCTCGCCCCGCGCGACATCGTCGCCAAGGCGATCACCCGGCAGATGCAGCTGCGCGGCACCGACCGCATGTACCTGGACGGCCGGCACTTCGGCGCCGAGATGTGGGAGCACCGCTTCCCGACCATCCTCGCCTCCTGCCGGGCCCACGGCATCGACCCGGTCACCGACCTGATCCCGGTCGCCCCCGCCGCCCACTACGCCTCCGGCGGCGTGCGCACCGACCCGGCCGGCCGCACCACGGTGCCCGGCCTGTACGCCTGCGGCGAGGTCGCCTGCACCGGTGTGCACGGCGCCAACCGGCTCGCCTCCAACTCCCTGCTGGAGGGCCTGGTCTTCGCCGAGCGGATCGCCGCCGACCTGGCCGCCCGGCACGCCGCCGGCGACCTGCCCGAGCGGGCCGTCGACGTCGCCGCCGCCCTGGAGGCCAGCACCGTGCCGCTGCTCGCCCCCGAGGCGCGCGCCGAGATCCAGCGGCTGATGTCCCGCGGGGCCGGCGTGCTGCGCTCGGCCGGGTCGATGGCCGCCACCGCCGAGGGCCTCACCGTCCTCGCCCGGGAGGCCTCCGCCTACCTGGACGAGGGCAAGCCGGCCGACCCCCGGGTGGAGACCTGGGAGGCCGCCAACCTGCACCTGGTCGCCACCGCACTGGTCGCCGCCGCGGCCCGCCGCGAGGAGACCCGCGGCTGCCACTGGCGCGAGGACTTCCCCGACCGCGACGACGCCCGCTGGCAGCACCACCTGGTCACCACCCTCGACGCCGACGGACACCCGAGCGTCCGGGCGTGACACCGTCCCCGGCGCACCCGGCCGATCACCTAGGAGCACCACGATGACCCACGACGAACTTCCGCTCGCCTCCGGCGGCTGCGGCGACGGCTGCGCCTGCGGCGAGGGCGAGGCGTACGAGACCGGGCTGGACCCGGCGCTGGCGGCACTGCTGGAGGAGGCCGGCCTGGACCCGGTCGAGGTCGAGGACGTCGCGATGCTCGCGCTCGGCGAGGACCTGGCCGGCGGCGAGGACGTCACCTCGGTGGCGACCGTCCCCGCGGACGCCGTCGCCACCGCCGACTTCACCGCCCGCTCGGCCGGCGTGGTCGCCGGCCTGCGGGTGGCCGAGGCCGTCGTCTCGCTGGTCTGCGAGGAGGAGTTCGAGGTCGAGCGGCACGTCGAGGACGGCGCGCGGGTCGAGGCCGGCCAGGTGCTGCTCTCGGTGCGCAGCCGCACCCGCGACCTGCTGACCGCCGAGCGCAGCGCGCTGAACCTGCTCTGCCACCTGTCCGGCATCGCCACCGCGACCCGGGCCTGGGCGGACGCCCTGGAGGGCACCGGCGCGGTCGTCCGCGACACCCGCAAGACCACCCCGGGCCTGCGGGCGCTGGAGAAGTTCGCCGTCCGCTGCGGCGGCGGCGCCAACCACCGGATGGCGCTGTCCGACGCCGCGCTGGTGAAGGACAACCACGTGGTGGCGGCCGGCGGCGTCGCGGAGGCGTTCCGCGCGGTGCGGGCGGCGTACCCGGACCTCCCCGTCGAGGTGGAGGTGGACACCCTGGAGCAGATCGCGCCGGTGCTGGAGGCCGGGGCGGACCTGGTCCTGCTCGACAACTTCACCGTGCCGCAGCTCAAGGAGGCCGTCGCCCTGGTGGCCGGCCGGGCGAAGCTGGAGGCGTCCGGCGGACTGACCCTGGCCACCGCCCGCGAGGTCGCCGAGACTGGTGTCGACTACCTGGCCGTCGGGGCCCTGACGCACTCTTCGCCGATCCTCGACATCGGCCTGGACCTCCGCGCCTGACTCCGCCTCAACAGAAAGCCATCCCGTGCTCCTCACCATCGACGTCGGCAACACCCAGACCACGCTCGGCCTGTTCGACGGTGAGGACATCGTCGAACACTGGCGGATCTCCACCGACCCGCGGCGCACCGCGGACGAGCTGGCGGTGCTGATGCAGGGCCTGATGGGTGCCCACCCCATCGTGTCCGCCGAGGACAAGGTGGCGGGGCTGTCGATCTGCTCGTCCGTGCCCGCCGTGCTCCACGAGCTCCGCGAGGTGACGCGCCGTTACTACGGCGACGTGCCCGCGGTGATCGTGGAGCCGGGGGTGAAGACCGGGGTGCACGTCCTGATGGACAACCCCAAGGAGGTCGGCGCCGACCGGATCGTGAACGCGCTGGCCGCCAACCACCTCTACGGCGGCCCGTGCATCGTGGTGGACTTCGGCACCGCCACCACCTTCGACGCGGTGAACGCCCGCGGCGACTACGTGGGCGGCGCGATCGCGCCCGGCATCGAGATCTCGGTGGAGGCGCTGGGCCTGCGCGGCGCACAGCTGCGCAAGATCGAGTTGGCCCGCCCCCGCAACGTCATCGGCAAGAACACCGTTGAAGGGATGCAGTCCGGCATCCTGTACGGCTTCGCCGGGCAGGTCGACGGCCTGGTCAACCGGATGGCCCGGGAGCTCTCCAAGGACCCGGACGACGTCCAGGTGATCGCCACCGGCGGCCTGGCCCCGCTGGTCCTCGGCGAGGCCGAGACCGTCGACGTGCACGAGCCCTGGCTCACCCTGATCGGCCTGCGGCTGGTCTGGGAGCGCAACAAGGCGTGAACGGGCCTTCCCGCCAAGCCCGCTGACGGACGGTCGGCCCCACGGGGCCGGCCGTCGTCACGTCGGATCAGCGGCAGATACGCCAATCGGGACAACTGCGGCGCCAATCGCCCGAAATCGGACGTACGCCACGTACTGTCACCTCATGCCTACGCCACACGGATCGCGGGGCGGCATGGCTTTCAGCGCCGACGAAGTCCGCGTGCTGCGCCGCGCCCTTGCCCAAGCCCTCTACCCGGCCCTCCCCGACGACCGGCTGCACCTACCCGGACCGTCCGGCGCGCTGTGGGCGGAGGACGTCCAGGACGCGCTGCGCCTCACCGAGTCCATCGACGAGGCCGTCCGGGAGGGTGGCCGGCTGCGCAGCTTCCTGCTGGCCGACCTGGCCCGCTACCGGTCCGCGCTGCCCGGCGGCGCCCGCGGCTACCTGGAACGGCTGGAGGAGGCCGTGTCGGACGGCTACCTCCCCACCCCCGAGGACCTGTCGGCGCTCCGCTCGCTCTCCCGGCAGCCGTGCGGCCCCGCCGAGCACGCCCGGCGCTCCCGGCTGGCCGGCCGCTGCCACGCGATGGCGGAGGCCGAGGTCCGCGAGCGGCTGTCGTTCGCCTCCGGCCAGCGCCATCTGATGGCCGTACCGAGCCCGGCGTGCGAACCCCTGCCCGCCCCGACCCTTGGAGGACGCGTTCCGATGAGCAGCACCCCCAGGCCCCCGGCCCACGGCGAGCAGCCGCAGCCCCGCAGGATGCCCACCCCCGCCGAGCTCTTCGGCCGCCGCCCCAAGTCCAGGCCGCAGTCCCAGCCGCCCGCGCCGGACGACGAGGAGACCGAGCTCGCCACCGGCACCGGCTGAGGCACCCCCGTTCGGCGGCGGCCCCGGAGCGTCCCCCGCGCGCTCCGGGGCCGCCGCGCGAAACCCGTGCGGGAGCGCGGCCCGGCGGTGGCTACCCTTGTGGGGTGAGCGATCAGACCACCGTGCCCCAGGCCGACGACCTCCCCGAGCAGATGCGCATCCGGCGCGAGAAGCTGGACCGGCTCCGGGCGGCCGGAATCGACCCCTACCCGGTCGGCTTCCCCCGCACCACGACCATCGCCGACCTCCGTGCCAAGCACCCCGACCTGGCCGCGGACACCGCGACCGGCGAGCGGGTCGGCATCACCGGCCGCGTCATCCTGGCCCGCACCGGCGGCAAGCTCTGCTTCGCCACCCTGCGCGACGGCTCGGGCGACCTGCAGGTGATGCTCTCGCTGGACAAGCTGGGCGAGGAGCGGCTGGCGGCCTGGAAGTCCGACATCGACCTCGGCGACCAGGTCGGCGTGGAGGGCGAGGTCATCACCTCCCGCCGCGGCGAGCTGAGCGTCATGGTCGACCGGTGGGAGCTCACCGCCAAGTGCCTGCGCCCGCTGCCGGACAAGCACAAGGGCCTGACCGACCCGGAGGCCCGGGTCCGCCAGCGGTACGTGGACCTCATCGTGAACCCCGAGGCGCGCGAGATGCTCCAGCTGCGCACCAAGGTGATCCGCTCGATCCGCCGCACCTACGAGGACCGCGGCTACCTCGAGGTCGAGACGCCGATGCTGCAGCCGATCCACGGCGGCGCCAACGCGCGTCCGTTCAAGACCCACATCAACGCGTACGACATCGAGCTCTACCTGCGCATCGCGACCGAGCTCTACCTCAAGCGCCTGGTGGTCGGCGGCGCCGAGAAGGTCTTCGAGATCAACCGGAACTTCCGCAACGAGGGCGCCGACGCGACCCACAACCCGGAGTTCACCGCCCTGGAGTCGTACGAGGCGTACGGCGACTACGACACCCAGGCCGAGCTGATCCGCGCGATCATCGTCAACGCCGCCCGGGACGCCCTCGGCACCACCGTGGTCCGCGGCCTCGGCCCGGACGGCGAGGAGCACGAGATCGACCTGGCCGAGCCGTGGGAGGAGGTCTCGGTGTACCCGGGCATCTCCGCCCGCCTCGGCACCGAGATCACCCCGGAGACCTCCGTCGAGGAGCTCCGCGCGCTCGCCGACGGCGCCGGCGTGCCGTGGGAGAAGGAGTGGGGCCACGGCCAGATCGTCCTGGAGATGATCGAGCGGCTGCTGGAGCACCACGCGATCCGGCCGACCTTCATCCGGGACTACCCGACCGAGGTCTCCCCGCTGACCCGCCAGCACCGCTCGGTCGCCGGCGTCGCGGAGAAGTGGGACCTGGTGATCTTCGGCACCGAGATCGGCACCGCCTACTCCGAGCTGATCGACCCGGTCGAGCAGCGCGCCCGCCTGACCGCCCAGTCGCTGCTGGCGGCCGGCGGCGACGTCGAGGCGATGCAGCTGGACGAGGACTTCCTGCGCGCCCTGGAGTACGCGATGCCGCCCACCGGCGGCCTCGGTCTCGGCGTGGACCGTCTGATCATGCTGCTCACCGGCAAGAACATCCGCGAGACGGTGCTCTTCCCGCTGGTGCGGCCCGATCAGCGAAGTGGGGCAGAGACCAGGAGCAGCAGCGGCGCCGCCGCTGCGGACGACGCAGAAGCAGAAGAGGAGTGACCTGATGGACTACGTCAGCGCGATCGTGCCGCCGCTGGTCATGGCGATCGGCTTCGGCTTCCTGGTGCGGGCGATCATCCGCAGCCAGGGCGGCGCCCAGAAGGCCAAGGAGGACGCCGCCGCCGACGCGATGGCCGCCGCGGCCCCTCGCGCCGCGGAATAGCCTCGGCGGGCCCGTTCGACACGCACACCGGCGCGCCGCCGCCCCCGCCAAGGGGGTGGCGGCGCGCCGGTCTGCTTGCCGAATCGCCGATTTTGTCCGAATCAGTTCCTATCCTGGCCGGACTATGGTGCGGCAACTCGGAGAACTCGAGAACGACATCATGACCAGGGTCTGGCAGTGGAACCGCCCGGTCACGGTTCGCGAGGTTCTGCAGGATCTGCGGACGGAACGCGATATCGCGTACACCACCGTGATGACGGTGCTCGACAAGCTGTACAGAAAGGGCTGGCTCCGGCGGGAACAGGTCGGCCGGGCGTATCGATATGAGCCGGTCTCCTCGCGCGAGGCGTACACCGCGGCGCTGATGAACGACGCCTGGGCGACGAGCGACAATCCGGCGGCGGCGCTGGTGCACTTCTTCGGACTGATGTCGCCGGAGCAGCGCGAGGCGCTGCGGGACGCCCTGCGGGTGGCCGCCGTCCTTCCCGCGGAACCGCCGCGGCCCGGGACGGAACGGGGCACCGGGGAGACCGGCGGCGGCGCGGCACGATAACGTCCCGGCATGGAGGTCACCATCCGCCGGGCGCGGACCACCGATGTGCGGGCAGTACGGGCACTCATCGACGCCTACTCGCGCGACGGCATTCTGCTCGACAAGCCCACGGTCACCCTGTTCGAATCCGTTCAGGAGTTCTGGGTGGCCGAGCGCGACGACACCGGCACGGTGGTCGCCTGCGGTGCGCTGCACGTCATGTGGGAGGACCTGGCGGAGGTCCGCACACTGGCGGTGCACCCCTCCTGCAAGGGCCTGGGCCTCGGACACCTCCTGCTGGAGAAGCTGCTGCAGACCGCGCGCTGGCTCGGCGTCCGTCGGATTTTCTGCTTGACGTTCGAGGTGGCGTTCTTCGCGAAACACGGTTTCGTCGAGATCGGGGAAACCGACGATCGTACGTCAGACCCGGCGGCCGTGGCCACGGAAGTCTATGAAGAACTCCTGCGCTCGTACGACGAAGGAGTCGCGGAGTTCCTGGACCTGGAGCGGGTGAAGCCCAACACCCTGGGCAACTCGCGCATGCTCCTGCGCCTCTGAGCGCGCCCTTGTGAGCCTTGCGGGACGCATCCCGATCGGGTAGGGGTTTGAGTTTTCCGGGAAAAGGCGGTTTCCTTTGCCTAGGCAATGGCTCGTTTACTCGGAAAGGGAAGCCCGTGGCACAGAGGGTGCAGGTCATTCTTGAAGACGATCTCGACGGCGGCTCCGCGGACGAGACGGTGATGTTCGCGCTGGACGGCGTTGCCTACGAGATCGACCTGAAGAGCGCCAACGCGGAGAAGCTCCGCGATCTGCTGGCGCCGTACGTGGACAAGGGCCGCAAGCAGAGCGGCCGCATCGCGGGGGCGCGCCGCAGCAGCGGTGCCGGTCGCGGCGCGGGTCGTTCGTCCGCCGCCGGCCCGGACACCGCGAAGATCCGCAGCTGGGCCAAGGAGCAGGGCCTGGAGATCAACGACCGCGGTCGCGTGCCGAGCGACATCAAGGCGAAGTACGACAAGGCGCACGCGTCCTGACCGGTGGCCGTGCGGCCGGGCCCGGGGCGCGCGCCCCGGAGCCGGCCGGGCCCGGTCGGCCGGGGTCGCGCCGGGGTCGCGCCGCGGTCGTCCGCCCGTTGTCATGGCAGGTGCATGATCGGCCGGTCCGATGACGGGCAGCGGGACGGCACCGGGCTGTGCAACGCTGGAGGAAGCGGAACGGCCCTGCGGGAAGCGTCCGACCGGCGCACCCCCGGGCCCGATCGGCCGACGCCGGACGGTGGAGCCGGCGCCGGACCGTTGATGCGCCGTCACTCCCGCCGCGCCGACCGGCGCTCCGGGGGCCGGACTTCTCGCCAGGCGAACAGCGCCACCGGGGAAACAGCGCGAATCTCACCCCGAGACCGGGTATGAATGCAGGTGGGCGGGGTCGCAGGGCCCCGACCGGGCAGTTCGCGCGGCCGGCCGTCCCCTCAGCCGGAGCCTCTGTTCGCCGATGGCGTAGCGGCCATCAGGTGCATCGGGGCCCTCTGTGGGAACACCGTCTCCCAGCATCAGGTTGGGAATGGTGTCGGCTGGTCGCGCAGCATGATGTCCCCACGCGAGTGGGGTTGTCCGTGGGCCGCGCCGCTGAGCGGGACTAGCATGCGGAAGGACAGGGCGGGGACGGACCCCGAACTGGCCGACCGCTCTGAGGAGCGAAAACGATGTTCGAAAGGTTCACCGACCGCGCGCGGCGGGTTGTCGTCCTGGCTCAGGAAGAAGCCCGGATGCTCAACCACAACTACATCGGCACCGAGCACATCCTCCTGGGTCTGATCCACGAGGGTGAGGGTGTCGCCGCCA
Organism: Kitasatospora sp. NPDC007106; assembly: GCF_040634455.1. Classification (NCBI taxonomy): domain Bacteria; kingdom Bacillati; phylum Actinomycetota; class Actinomycetes; order Kitasatosporales; family Streptomycetaceae; genus Kitasatospora; species Kitasatospora sp. NPDC007106. Next base: position 561 of record NZ_JBEYFP010000035.1, on the reverse strand, counting down.
AGGCCCTGGAGAGCCTCGGGATCTCGCTCGAGGCGGTCCGGCAGCAGGTCGAGGAGATCATCGGCCAGGGGCAGCAGGCCCCGTCCGGCCACATCCCCTTCACCCCCCGGGCGAAGAAGGTCCTGGAGCTGTCGCTCCGCGAGGCCCTTCAGCTCGGCCACAACTACATCGGCACCGAGCACATCCTGCTCGGCCTGATCCGCGAGGGCGAGGGCGTCGCCGCCCAGGTCCTGGTGAAGCTGGGCGCCGATCTGAACCGGGTCCGGCAGCAGGTCATCCAGCTGCTCTCCGGTTACTCCGGCGGCGGCAAGGAGTCGGCGGCCGCCGGCGGCCCCGCCGAGGGCACTCCCTCCACCTCGCTGGTCCTCGACCAGTTCGGCCGCAACCTGACGCAGGCCGCCCGCGAGGCCAAGCTCGACCCGGTGATCGGGCGCGAGAAGGAGATCGAGCGGGTCATGCAGGTGCTGTCCCGCCGCACCAAGAACAACCCCGTGCTGATCGGCGAGCCCGGCGTCGGCAAGACCGCCGTCGTCGAGGGCCTGGCCCAGGCGATCGTCAAGG
>NZ_JBEYFP010000034.1:0-26347 GCF_040634455.1 Kitasatospora sp. NPDC007106 | reverse complement strand
GGGCCGTCCGGCTCGCCGCCCGCGCGGTGCGCGGCACCTCGCCCGCCGAGGCCGGGGTCGCCGTGCTCGGCGCCGCCATGGCCTTCGCCTGGAGCGGCCGCCTCGACGAAGCCGCCGCCTGGGCCGGCCGGGTGGTCCGCTCCGCCCAGCGCTGGAACCACCACGGCGAGGCCGCACTCGCCCTGCTCGCCCGCTCCGACATCGCCCACCGGCAGGGCCACCTCGACGCGGCCGCCTCCGACGCCGAACGCGCCGAACAGCTCGCCGTCCGCGTCCGCGCCGACGAACTCGCCTGCGCCGCACGGGCCCTGAAGACCCGCGCGCAACTGCGCCGCGGCGGCCCCACCGACCCGGCCGCACTCACCGCGACGGCCCTGCCCGCCGACGCCCACCCGCTGGTGCGCGCCGTGGTGCTGGAGGCCCGCGGACTCCTCGCCGCCGCCCGGGGAGACCACGCCGAAGCACTGCGGCTCTTCCTCGAATGCGGGCACCAACTGGCCGCCCGCGGCATCGCCAACCCGGCCTGCGTTCCGTGGCGCACCCACGCCGCCCAGGCCTACCAGGCACTCGGCGAACACGCCGCCGCCCGGACCATCGCCGCCGACCCGCTGCCCGGGGCGGACGCCCGGCCGCCGCGGCCCGCGGACGGCCGCGGCCCGGCCATCGGCACCCGCGACGCCGGACCGGTCCGGCTGACGCCGAGCGAGCGACGGGTGACCGAGCTGGTGCTGCAGGGCCTCAGCAACCTGGAGGTCGCCGAGCGCCTCTGCCTCAGCAAGCGGACGGTCGACACCCACCTCGGCCGCATCTACCGCAAGCTCGCCATCAAGGGCCGCCCCGAACTCGCCGCCGCGGTCAAGGCCCTCTGACGGACGCGCGGGGAACTGCGCAGTCCGGGACCAGCCAAACAGGGGCGCGGGGAACTGCGCAATCCGAATGTGGTGCATCGAACGAACCAGGGCTCGGCCCGAATTCGTCACGATGCCCACTCCCGGACTGCGCAGTTCCCCGCGCCCCTGGGGTGATCGTCGCAGGTCCCCGCGCCCCCGAGGTGCCTGCCTATGCCTGGACCAGGCCGAATTCGGCGCCCCACGGGTCGCGGAGGAGGGCCGGCAGGCCGGGGCGGCCGTCGGCGGGGCGGACGGGTTCGGCGCCGAGTTCCACGGCCAGCCGGGCGGTGTCCGCGGGGTCTGCGGCGCCGAAGTGGGGCAGCCAGAGCGGGCGGCCCGCGTCGCCCTCGGTGAGCCGGGCGACGGGGGCGCCGTCGAGGTGCAGTTCCTCCTCGCCGGGTGCCGTCCGGTGGCCGAAGAGGTCGCCGTAGAAGGCGGCGGCCCGGGTGGCGTCCGGCACACGGAGTTCGTGTCCGCTGACGGCGCCCGGTTCGTCCGCGACGACCACGCCTTCGGCCCGGTGGCCCTCCCAGAAGCCGACGGCGGCGCCGGCCGGGTCGACGGCGAGGAAGAGCCGGCCGTTGTCGCCGGCGGGTACGGGCGGCATGACGACCCGGCCGCCGGCCAGGCCGACCAGTGCGCAGGTGTGTTCGGCGTCCTTGGTGGCCAGGTAGACGTTCCACGCGGCGCGCGGCGGTGTCCCGGCCGGTGCGGCGCCGAAGCCGCCGACGATCTCGCCGCGCAGGACGGCCAGTTGGTAGCCGGGGGTCTCGGGGACGTACTCCCAGCCGAAGAGTTCGGCGTAGAAGGACTGGCTGCCCGTCAGGTCCGGAGTGATGCAGTCAGCCCAGCACGGCGTGCCGGGGGAATAGCGGGTACGTCGAGGCATGGTTCGCCCTTCTGGGTCAGTCCCTGATCGATCAGCCCGGCCGCTTCCTCGGCGCCGCTCACGCCCGGCAGCTCCAGGCGGTGGGCGGGCAGGTCGGCCGGGAGTCCGGCCGTCCCCGGCGGCCAGGCGGGTACGGTGCCGCGCCACGGGGTCAGGCGGACCCCTTCGTCGGTGCCGCGGCAGAGCCGGACGAGGGTCGGCGGGGCGGGTCTGGCCCGCACCGGGACGACCGGTCCGAGGCATTCGGGCCGGACCAGCAGGATCTCGGCGCCGGTCGGCGAGGTGACGGTGCGCCAGAGCCCGTCGGGCAGCCCGGCGCCGCGCAGCCAGCCGGCGGGTCTGCCGCGCACCTCCAGCGGTGCCAGGTACGGCAGCACCTGGCCGGTGCGGCGGTCCACGACGAGCAGCCGGCCGGAGACGAACTCCCAGGAGCGGTGCGCGAGGGCGGCCGCCACGTTGGCCTGCTCGGCGTAGGGGCCGCCGATCAGGGCGACGGTGGTGGCGCCCCGGGCGAGCACCACCGCCTGCACGAGGTGGAAGCGGTCCGCCAGCACCGCGAACGGCGGCAGCGGCGGCGGCACGTTGCCCCAGCCGCGGAAGGCCCGCCGCAGCAGCGGTGTGCCGTCGCCCCGGCGGACGAGGAATTCGCCGGTTCCGGCGGTGCCGCCGAACTCGACCCGAAGGTGGTCGGGGGCGGGCGGCCGACGGACGGTGTGCGGACCGAAGTGGAAGGCGACCGCGTCCCGGTCGGCGCCGTCGACGACGACGTCGATGCCGAAGAAATTCAGCACGATCGGCTCGATAACCGTCACAGCATCTCCTGGCGGATCGTTGCGCACACCGACGGTCGGCCGGTCGGCACGGCGGGGCGGGAGGGTGGTCTCACCCGTCCTGGCAGAGATTCCAGCGGCCGAGTTCGGCCGCGGCGCGCAGTGCGCGCCGGCAGAGGTCGGTGCCGGCCGCGTCGGCGGCGCAGGGGCTGGTGCCCGTGTAGAAGAGCACCACGTCGGTCCGGCCCGGACGGGGGACGACGGTCAGGTGCTCGAGTCCGCTGTGCTCCTCGGCGGTGGCGCGGAGCAGGGCGGCGAGCAGGGCGGCGTCGACGACGTCGCCGGAGGCAGGCCCGACCAGGGTGGCGGTGGCCATGTGCACGTTCGTTCGGCCTCCGGCCGGTTGACGGTGGATCAGTCCCAGCGGATGTCGTCGTTGAGGACGATCTTCGGCAGCCGGGCGCCGTGCTCGATCGCCGGCAGCACCGTGTCGAGCGCGGTGCCGATCTCGGCGGAGACGGTGGCGGTGACCGCGGCCGTGCCGGCGGTCGGCGACGGACGGTGACCCGGGGCGGCCTGGGCGGAGCCGGCCAGCACCCCGAAGGAGACGGCCAGTGCGAGCAGGGCCGACCCGGCGTACCTGGTACAGGAAAGCATGATTCCCCCATGCGAATTGCTGCTTCGGAAGCGGGAACGCGGCCATTCATCGATCACGCTCCGTCATCCAACCGTGATGACGTTCCGCGCTTTACGGCCGGTCCTGGCGGAGAGGCCCGGCGGCCTCCCGACAACAAGAAGTCTGCGGGAGCCCGGAAGGTATCGGAAGGTGTTCAGGACGGCATGAAGATCTGCCTGGCAGGTTGGTGCCACGCGAATGTGTGAAGCGATCGCGGCCGATTCGGGCTGCCCCGACCATTCGGTTGTCCGGACTGTCCCGGCCCTGGCATGATCGACCGGCATCATGCCCGGCCGAGTGCCGGGACGGGGACATGGCGGCAGGTGGGGTTCGACGATGCAGGAGATCGACAGCGCGGCGCAAGCGGTCTACAGGATCATGCTGACGGACCATCGGATCGGGGTCGAGGGGCTGATGCGCAAGCTCGGCCTGACGGAGGGCCAGGTGCGCGCGGCGCTGGACCACCTGGCCGCGCTCCGCCTGCTGAGACCCTCCGACGAGGTGCCCGGCGAGGATCCGGGCGGGCTGCGGCCGGTCGACCCGAGGGTGGGCCTGCCCGCGCTGCTCCAGTACAACGAGTCGCTGCAGCAGGAGAACCAGCTCCGCTTCGAGGAGGGTCAGGCCGCCATCACCGCGCTGCTCGCCGAGTACCGCGACGAGTCGGCGAGCGAGGAGGACAACCGGATCGAGCGGCTGATCGGGATGACCACCGTCCAGGCCCGGCTGGAGGAGCTGACCTCCTCGATCTCCTCCGAGTGCCTGTCGTTCAGCCCCGGCGGCACCCAGTCCGCGACATCGCTGCAGGCCAGCCGCCCCCTGAACAGCCAGGCGCTGGGCCGGGGCGTGGTCATGCGCACCATCTACCTGGACAGCGTCCGCAAGGACCGGGCCACCACCCGGCACGCCGAATGGCTCACCGAGCTCGGCGGTCAGGTGCGGACGGTGCCCGCCCTGCCGCTGCGTATGATCATCTTCGACCGGTCGGTGGCGCTGGTGCCGATCGACCCGGCCAACACCCGCAAGGGCGCCGTGCAGATCAGCTCCACCGGTGTGATCACCGCGCTGGTGTCGCTCTTCGAGCAGGTGTGGGCCGACGCCGCCCCCTTCGGCGCCCCGCGCGAGCGCGACGAGCAGGGCCTGACCCGACAGGAGCAGGAACTGCTCCGGCTGCTCGGCCGCGGCTACACCGACGAGGCGGCCGGCAAGCACCTCGGCCTGTCGCTGCGCACCGTCCGCCGGATGATGGCGGACCTGATGGACCGGCTCGGTGCCCGCAGCCGCTTCGAGGCCGGGCTGTACGCCGGCCGCCGCGGCTGGCTCTGACCCCGCGCGCAAATCCGCGGCAAAGCCGACCGGAACGGTCGTTGAAATCGCTCTCCCCCACCGGATACGCACATGCGTACAGACGTCAGTGCCGGTACGTAACACGGCAATTCAGCATGGACCGGCCGCTCGGCCCGGTGTTCCAATGGCCGGGTCGTTCGCAGGCGCCGGGGGAAATCGCCTCGTCCTGGCAGCCAGAGGAAAGAGGGAACCGTGGCCGAGCATTTCCTGTCCGCCTATCTCACCCCGCCCGGCCCGGGCGCGGTCTTCTCGGTGCGCCACGACCAGAACGTCGCGCTCTGGCGCCGCGACGGCGACCGCGTCGACCTGGTCCGGGTGTGGGAGCTGGAGCGCGTGAGCGGCCAGAAGCACCACTTCTGGCCGCTGTACACCGAGGGGCGGGCCACCGACTTCCTGGCCGCCCTGCTCGCCGAGGAGGGGCTCACCCCCGCCGAGGTCACCGCCTGCTGGGGCACGCCCGGCCTGCCCGGCGACCGCCCGGTGCCCAAGCCGTCCGGCGCCGAGGACTTCCCGGTGCACAGCCTCGCCCACCTCTTCAGCGGCATCCTGCGCGACACCCGGCTGTTCCGCGAGGAGCAGATCGTCGGTCTCGCCATCGACGCGCTGCCGGACTACGCGCAGGAGACCCGGCCCAACCGCTACTGGTACGCGGGCTGCGTGGTGAAGGCCGGTGCCGTCACCTTCCTGCCGGTGGAGTCGCCCGGGCCGCTCTACACCGCCGCCGAGACGGTCTTCGGCCTGGAGCCGGGCTCGCTGATGGCGCTGGCCTCCGCCTCCGAGACCTCGATCGCCTTCGACGCGGAGGCCGGCGTCCGGGACGTCACGTTCTTCGGCGGCTCGGCCACCCAGCCGTGGAAGGCCGCGCACGACCTCGTCCGCGAGATCGTCGCCGAGGCCGAGCGGCAGCTCGGCGGGGCCGCGCCCGATCCGGCGCTCAGCGCCGAGGACAACCTGCGCAGCGCGGTGATGAAGGTCGTCCAGCGCTGCTGCGAGGCGGTCGCGATCCGCAACGTCGAGCGCCTGCTGGAGGCCGGCGGCATCCGTGCCGAGGACACCCACCTCGCCACCACCGGCGGCTACGCGCTCAACTGCCCGACCAACACGCTGCTGATGGACCGCTTCGGCTTCCGCAGCCTGATCACCCCGCCGTGCGCCAACGACTCCGGCCAGGGCATCGGCCTCGGCCTGCTCGGCCTGTACGGCGCGGGCCTGCTGGACGGCGCCGAACTGCGGATCGACTCCGCCTACTTCGGCCGCGAGGTGCGCGACACCGAGGAGGCGCTCGCCGAGTTCGCCCCCTGGATCGCGTCCGTCACCGACTTCGACCCCGAGCAGTTCGTCGCCGACGTCTCCGACGGCGTCGTGGCCTGGGTCGACGGCCGGGCCGAGCTCGGCCCGCGCGCCCTCGGCCACCGCAGCCTGCTCGGCGACCCGCGTTCCACCAAGGTCAAGGACCTCCTCAACGAGTACAAGCGCCGCCAGTGGTGGCGCCCGGTCGCCCCGATGGTGATGGCCGAGCACGCCGCCGACTGGTTCGCCTGCGACCGCGAGTCGCCGTACATGCTGGAGGCGGTGCAGGTCCGGCCCGAGGTCCGGGCGCTCGTCCCGGCGATCGTGCACCTGGACGGCTCCGCCCGGCACCAGACCGTCACCGCCGCGTCCAACCCGCTGCTGCACCGCGCGCTCGACGCCTTCCGGGCCGCCACCGGCGTGCCGGTGCTCTGCAACACCTCGCTGAACGACAAGGGCGAGGCGGTCGTCGACCAGGCCGCCGAGGCGCTGAACTTCTGCGTCCGCAAGGGCGTCGCGGTGCTCTACCTGTGCGGCCGCCGGGTCGCCCTGCGCACCGAGCCGCTGCCCGCCGCCGCGGCCCCGACCGAGCCCCGCCCGCGCGCCCTGCACCACTTCGCCGGGCAGGAGGACGACCGCGACGCGCTCTGGCAGGGCTGGCTGGACGCCGGCTACACCGTCGAGGGCATGTACCACCTGTCCCGCAGCCACGAGCTGCGCGCCGAACGCGAGCTCTCCACCCCGGAGCGGGTCAACATGCTCGCCGCCTACCGGGCCGCCGTGGACCCGTCCTTCTCGGGCCTCGCCGAGAACTTCCGGCGCACCCACGGCCCGGGCGGCTCCTTCGTCGACCCGTCCACCCTGACCGGCGCGTTCGGGGTGATCAACCCGCTGCGGCGCGGCCGCTGACCGGCACCGCCGATGCCGCGGCCCGCTCCGGTGGCGGGCCGCGGTGTCACCCGGAAGGGTGGTCCGAGGGGGTGCCCCGCGCGCACGGGGCCGGACCCGTCCCCAGGGAGGCACGATGCCCGAGGTAACCGCCCGCTACCGGCCCGGCACCCCCTGCTGGGTCGACCTGATGGCCGGGGACCAGCAGGCCGCCCTCGACTTCTACCGCGACCTGTTCGGCTGGCAGGGCGAGGTCGGACCGGCCGAGTTCGGCGGCTACGCGATCTGCTCGCTGAACGGCCGTCCGGTGGCCGGCATCGGCCCGCAGACGGTCCCCGCGGGCGAGCCGCTGCCACCGGTCGTCTGGACGACCTACCTGGCCACCGACGACGCCGACGCCACCCGCGCCGCGGTCGACGCCGCCGGCGGCACCACGCTGATGCCGGCCGTGGACGTCGGCACCGTCGGCCGGATGCTGGTCGCCAGCGACCCGACCGGGGCCGTCTTCGGGGTCTGGCAGCCGCTGGACTTCTTCGGCGCCCACGTCGTCAACGAGCCCGGCGCCCTCACCTGGAACGACCTGCACACCAGCGACGTCGGGGCCGCCTCCGCGTTCCTCGGAGCGGTCTTCGGGGCGGAGACCGCCGAGATCGCGGGCATGCCCGGCCACCTCGGCATCAAGGTCGAGGGCCGGACGGTCGGCGGCGTCACCGGTCTGCAGACGGATCCGCCGGGCAGCCCCTCGCACTGGCGGGTCTGGTTCGCCGCCGACGACACGGACAGCACGGTCGACGCCCTGGTCAAGGCCGGCGGCACCGTCCTCGTCCCGCCCGCCGACGGCCCGGCCGGCCGCTCCGCCCTGGTCGCCGACCCGCAGGGTGCCGCCTTCGCCGTCATCACACCGGCCTGACCGCCGCGGCCGCCGGCCGCCCGCCGCGCGGGTCCAACACGCCGGACCGCGAATGGGCGGCATATCGGCGGCCGAACCGGCAAGACTTGCAGCCATGCTGGGGCTTCCGGACGACATCCACGCCTTCCTCTTCGACCTGGACGGCGTGTTGACGCAGACCGCGACCGTGCACGCCGCCGCCTGGAAGGACATGTTCGACACCTTCCTGCGCGCCGAGGCGGACCGCACCGGCGCACCCTTCGTGCCCTTCGACCCGGTCGCCGACTACGACGAGTACGTCGACGGCCGGCCGCGCCTCGACGGCACCAGGGGCTTCCTCGAGTCGCGCGGCATCCACCTGCCCGAGGGCGACGAGCAGGACGCCCCCGGCACCCGCACCCTGCAGGGGCTCAGCCGGGCCAAGAACGACACCGTGCTGCAGATGATCCGCGAGCAGGGCGTCGAGCCCTACCCCGGCTCCGTCGCCTACCTGCGCCGGCTGCGCGACCTCGGCCTGCCGCGGGCCGTGGTCTCCTCCAGCGCCAACTGCCGGGACGTGCTGCGGGCCGCCCGCATCGACGACCTGGTCGACGTGGTGGTCGACGGCATCACCGCGCACCGCGACCACCTCGCCGGCAAGCCCGCCCCCGACACCTACCTGGCCGCCGCCCGGGAGCTCGGCACCGCGCCCGAGCACGCCGCCGTCTTCGAGGACGCGCTGGCCGGCGTCGCCTCCGGCCGGGCCGGCGGCTTCGGCACGGTGGTCGGCATCGACCGGGTCGGCCAGGCCGAGGAGCTCCGCGCGCACGGCGCCGACCTCGTCGTCGGCGACCTGGCCGACCTGCTCCCCGACGGACCCGGGGAGGCGCGGTGAACGGCCAGGACACCTTCGCCATCGACCCCTGGGGCGTGGTCGAGCACGGCCTCGACCTGGCCGGACTGGCCCGCGCCGAGTCCGTCTTCGCCCTCTCCAACGGCCACATCGGCCTGCGCGCCAACCTCGACGAGGGCGAGCCGCACGGCCTGCCCGGCACCTACCTCAACGGCGTCTTCGAGCTGCGCCCGCTGCCCTACGCGGAGAGCGGCTACGGCTACCCCGAGTCCGGCCAGAGCGTCATCAACGTCACCAACGGCAAGATCATCCGGCTGCTGGTCGACGACGAGCCCTTCGACCTGCGCTACGGCGACCTGCACCAGCACCAGCGCAGCCTGGACTTCCGGGACGGCGTGCTGCGCCGCACCGCCGAGTGGACCTCCCCGGCCGGACGGACCGTCAAGGTCTCCTCCGCGCGGCTGGTCTCGCTCACCCAGCGCGCGGTCGCCGCCTTCGACTACACCGTCGAGGCGGTCGACGGGCCCGTCCGGATCGTGCTGCAGTCCGAACTGGTCGCCAACGAGCAGCTCCCCGACGGCGAACGCGACCCGCGGGCCGCCGCCGTGCTGGAGGCGCCGCTGGTCGCCGAGGCGCACGAGGCGGTCGGCACCAAGGCCGTGCTGGTGCACCGCACCCGGTACAGCGGCCTGCGGGTCGCCGCCGGCATGGACCACCTCATCGAGGGCCCGGACCGCTTCGAGGCCACCGCCGAGGCCACCGAGCAGCAGGGCCGGATCAGCGTCACCACCGTGCTGCAGGCCGGCGAGCGGCTGCGGCTGGTCAAGTTCGTCGCGTACGGCTGGTCGGCCACCCGCTCGCTGCCCGCCGTCCGCGACCAGGTGGAGGCCGCGCTGACCGCCGCCCGCTACACCGGGTGGGACGGCCTGGTCGCCGAGCAGAAGGGCTTCCTCGGCGAATTCTGGGGCGGCAGCGACATCGAGGTCGAGGGCGACGTCGAGCTCCAGCAGGCCGTCCGCTTCGCGCTGTTCCACGTGCTGCAGGCCGGTGCCCGCAGCGAGGAGCGGGCGATCCCCGCCAAGGGCCTCACCGGTCCCGGCTACGACGGCCACAGCTTCTGGGACACCGAGACCTTCGTCCTCCCGGTGCTCACCTACTGCCTGCCCACCGCCGTCGACCAGGCGCTGCGCTGGCGGCACACCACACTGCCGATGGCCCGCGAGCGCGCCGCCCAGCTCGGCCTGGCCGGCGCGGTCTTCCCCTGGCGGACGATCCGCGGCGAGGAGTGCTCCGGCTACTGGCCGGCCGGCACCGCGGCCTTCCACATCGGCGCGGACATCGCCGCCGCCGTCGTCCGCTACGTGCACGCCACCGGCGACGTCGAGTTCGAGCGCACCTGGGGCCTGGAACTCCTGGTCGAGACCGCCCGGATGTGGCGCTCGCTCGGCCACCACGACCCGGCCGGCCGGTTCCGCATCGAGGGCGTCACCGGCCCCGACGAGTACAGCGCCGTCGCCGACAACAACGTCTTCACCAACCTCATGGCGCAGACCAACCTGCGCGCCGCCGCCGAGGCCGCCACCCGGCACCCGCTGGAGGCCGGCCTCCTCGGCGTCGACACCGAGGAGGCCGCCGCCTGGCGGGACGCCGCCGCCGCGATGTTCATCCCCTACGACGAGAACCTCGGCGTGCACCCGCAGGCCGACGGCTTTACCGACCACCAGCTGTGGGACTTCGAGAGCACCCCGGCCGAGAACTACCCGCTGCTGCTGCACTACCCGTACTTCGACCTCTACCGGAAGCAGGTCGTCAAGCAGGCCGACCTGGTGCTCGCCATGCAGGTCCGCGGGGACGCCTTCACCGACGAGCAGAAGGCCCGCAACTTCGCCTACTACGAGCGCCTCACCGTCCGGGACTCCTCGCTCTCGGCCTGCACCCAGGCGGTCATCGCCGCCGAGGTCGGCCAGCTCGACCTGGCGTACGACTACACCGCCGAGGCCGCCCTGATGGACCTGCACGACCTCGGCGGCAACACCCGCGACGGCCTGCACATGGCCTCCCTCGCCGGCGCCTGCATCGCCCTGGTGGCGGGCTTCGGCGGGCTGCGCGACCGCGGCGGCCGGCTCTCCTTCCGGCCCCGGCTGCCCTCCGGGCTGCGCCGGCTCTCCTTCGCGCTGCGGGTGCGGGACAACCTGCTGCGGGTCGAGATCACCCACGCCGCCACCACCTACACGCTCAAGCGCGGCGAGAGCATCCAGGTGCAGCACGACGGCGAGGTGCTGGAGGTGAAGGCCGGCTCGCCGCTGCACCGGCCCACCACGGTCGCCGAGGTGCCGCCCGAGCGGTGCACCCAGCCGCCCGGCCGCGAACCGGCCCGGCGGCACCCGCAGGCGGGTGTGCACACCCAGCCGATCGAGCACCTGCCCGCCGAGTGACCTGAGCCCTCACCCGTTCGCCGCGGACGGGGTGCCCGCCGCGGTCCGCCGTCGCAGGGTGGTGGCGACCTGTGACCGGCGACCGGAGGGCGGACCCCGTGGGCAGTGTGGCCGAACAGATGGTCGAGGTGCTCCGGCAGGCCGGGGTCGAGCGGGTCTACGGCGTGGTCGGCGACAGCCTCAACCCGGTGGTCGACGCCATCCGGCGCGCCGAGGGGATCTCCTGGGTGCACGTCCGCAACGAGGAGGCCGGTGCCTTCGCGGCCGCCGCCGAGGCCGAACTCACCGGCCGGCTCGCGGTCTGCGCCGGCTCCTGCGGGCCCGGCAACACCCACCTCGTCCAGGGCCTCTACGACGCCCAGCGCAGCGGCGTCCCCGTCCTCGCGCTCGCCTCGCACATCCCGTCCGGGCAGATCGGCACCGGCTTCTTCCAGGAGACGCACCCCGAGCGGGTGTTCACCGACTGCAGCGGCTTCTGCGAGACGGTCTCCACCCCCGCGCAGCTGCCGCGGCTGATCCGGGTGGCCGTGCAGCACGCCCTCGGGGCGCGCGGCGTCGCGGTGCTGGCCTTCCCCGGGGACGTCGCCGCGCTGCCCGCGGCCGGCCCCACCGGCAGCTCGTCCTTCCTGACCGAGCAGGCCGTCGCCGCCCCGCCCTGGGGCCAGGTCCAGCGGCTCGCCGTGGCCCTGGAGTCGGCCGCCACCGTCACGCTGTTCTGCGGCGCGGGCTGCCGCGACGCCCACGAGGAGGTGATGAAGCTCGCCGCCACCCTGCTGGCCCCGATCGGGCACTCGCTGCGCGGCAAGGAGCACATCCAGTTCGACAACCCCTACGACGTCGGCATGAGCGGCCTGCTCGGCTACGGCGCCTGCCACGAGGCGCTGCACGAGGCCGAGTTGGTGCTGATGCTGGGCACCGACTTCCCGTACGACTCCTTCCTGCCGACCCGGCGGGTGATCCAGGTCGACCACGACGCCACCCGGCTCGGCCGTCGCGTCCCGCTCGAACTCGCCGTGCACGGCGACGTGTCGGCCACCCTGCGGGCCGTGCTGCCGCTGCTCGCCCAGCGCTCCGACCGCCGCTTCCTCGACGGCATGCTGGCCCGGCACGCCAAGGCCCTGGAGACCGTCGTCGGCGCCTACACCCGGGACATCGAGAAGCACACCCCGATCCACCCCGAGTACGTGGCCTCGGTGCTCGACGAGGTCGCCGCCGACGACGCCGTCTTCACCGTCGACACCGGGATGTGCAACGTCTGGGCGGCCCGCTACCTCACCCCCAACGGCCGCCGCCGGGTGATCGGCTCCTTCCTGCACGGCTCCATGGCGAACGCCCTGCCGCACGCCATCGGCGCCCAACTGGCCTTTCCCGGGCGGCAGGTGGTCTCGATGTCCGGCGACGGCGGGCTCGGCATGCTGCTCGGCGAACTGCTCACCGTCGCCAAGCACCGGCTGCCGGTCAAGACCGTCGTCTTCAACAACGGCGCGCTCGGCATGATCAAGCTGGAGATGCTGGTCAGCGGCTACCCCGAGTGGGAGGTCGACAACGGCGACGTCGACTACGCCGCCATCGCCCGGGCGGCCGGCATCCCCGCCAAGCGGGTCACCGATCCGGCCAAGGTCCGCGAGGTGCTCGCCGAGGCGCTCGAACGCCCCGGCCCGGCCCTGGTCGACGTGGTCACCGACCCCAACGCCCTGGCCGTCCCGCCGAAGATCACCGCCGCCCAGCTCCGCGGCTTCGCCCTGGCCGCCGGCCGCACCGTGCTCTCCGGCGGCGTGGGCCGGATGATCGACCTGGCCCGGTCGAACCTGCGGAACGTCCCGCGGCCCTGACGCTCAGTCCGCCGACCCGGCCGCGCGGGCCGCGCGGCCGGCCAGGACGCGCAGGTGCTCGACCAGCTCCGGGGGTTCGTGGACCTCGAACTCGCAGCCCAGGGTGATCAGCCGGACGGCCAGCCACTCCAGCGGGTCGGCCCGGGTGCGCAGCCGGCAGCGCTGCCCGTCCAGCGGCTCCAGTTCGCCGGCGCCCGGGTGGAGGCGGCGCACGGCCTCCGCGTGCGACAGGTGCAGGGTGGCGACCGCGCGGTAGGAGCGGGCCGGGCCGGCCAGCCGGGCCGCGACGAAGGCCGCGGCGTCCCCGCCCGGCAGCTCGCGCGGGGCGCAGCGCAGCCCCGTCCGCTGCGGGGCGGAGATCCGGTCGACGCGGAAGAGGCGCCAGTCGTCCCGGTCGGTGTCGTGGGCGACCAGGTACCACCGCCGACCGGCCGAGACCAGGCGCTGCGGTTCGACGAGGCGGCGGGTCTCGGCGTCGTCGCGGGCCCGGTAGCCGAAGCGGACCTTCTCCCCGGCGGCGACCGCGGAGGCGAGCACGGCCAGGTCCTCGGGGTCGATCCGGGGGCCGTCGCCGGGCAGCATCGGGACGGTCGCGGTGTCGAGCGCGGAGACCCGGTGCCGCAGCCGGGACGGCAGCACCTGGACGAGTTTGGCGAGGGCCCGGACGGACGCCTCCTCGATGCCGTCCACGGCGTGCCCGGCGGCCGTCCGCAGGCCGACGGCGATCGCCACCGCCTCCTCGTCGTCGAGCAGCAGCGGGGGCATCGCGGTGCCGGCGACCAGCCGGTAGCCGCCGACCGGGCCGCGGGTGGCCTCCACCGGGTAGCCGAGGTCGCGCAGCCGCTCGACGTCGCGCCGGACGGTGCGCGGGCTGACGCCCAGCCGGTCGGCGAGTTCGCCGCCGGGCCATTCGCGCGGGGTCTGCAGCAGCGACAGCAGGGACAGCAGCCGCGCGGGTGTGTCGGTCATGGCCCCGAGTCTCGCGCACATTGCGGTCAGGATCCGGCCTAATCGCGGCCTAGCGTCGGAGGTGTTCCCCCCGAGGACCCCCGAGACCCGTCCCACGCGCTTCCGAGGAGCACCATGACCCCCGAACGTCCCGACCGCAGGCGCTGGTTCGCGCTCGCCGTGGTGATGACGGCCAGCCTGATGGACCTGGTGGACGTCACCATCGTGAACATCGCGATGCCGAGCATCCGGGAGGAGACCGGCGCCTCGTTCAGCGCGCTGCAGTGGATCAGCGCCGGCTACGCGCTGGCCTTCGCGGTCGGCCTGATCACCGGCGGCCGGCTCGGCGACATCTACGGACGCAAGCGGCTCTTCCTGCTGGGCATCGCCGGCTTCACCGCCGCCTCCGCGCTCTGCGGCCTCGCGACCGGGCCGGACATGCTCGTCGCGGCGCGGGTGCTGCAGGGCGCGGCGGGCGCGCTGATGGTGCCGCAGGTGCTGGCGATCGTCCACGCGGGCTTCCCCGCCGAGGAACGCGGCAAGGTCTTCGGCCTGTTCGGCGCGATGGTGGGCCTGGGCGCGGTGACCGGGCCGCTGCTGGGCGCGCTGCTCACCGAGTGGGACGTGGCCGGCCTCGGCTGGCGCCCGATCTTCCTGGTCAACCTGCCCGTCGGCGTGGCCGGACTGCTGCTCGGCCGGGTCTTCATCGACGAGTCGAAGGCGCCGCAGGCGCTCCGGCTGGACCTGGTCGGCGTGGCGCTGGCCAGCGCGGGCCTGCTGATGGTGCTCTACCCGCTGACCCAGGGCCGGGAGCTCGGCTGGCCGCTGTGGGGCTACGCGGTGATGGCGGGCGGCCTCGCCGTGCTGGCGCTGTTCGTCCGGTACGAGCGGGCCAAGTCCCGCCGGGACGGCTCCCCGCTGGTGGAGCTCTCGCTGTTCCGGGTGCGCAGCTTCGCCGCCGGGATCGGCGTGCAGCTCGGCCACGGCACCGCCTGCGGCGTGTTCTTCCTGGTCTGGACGCTCTACATGCAGCTCGGCCTCGGCTGGAGCCCGATGCGGGCCGGACTGACCGGCCTGCCGTTCTCGCTGGCGGTCTCCACCGCCGCCGGGCTCTCGGTGCAGAAGCTGGTGCCGCGGTTCGGCCGCGGGGTGCTGCGGGCGGGCGCGCTGGTGATGGCGGCGGGCACCCTCCTGTACCTCGTCCTCGCCGAGTGGCTGGGCACCGGCATCACCCCCTGGCAGATGGCGGCGCCGCTCGTGGTGATGGGCGCCGGGATGGGCCTGATCGTGGCGCCGCTGACGGACGCGGTGCTCTCCGAGGTGCCGCGGGAGCACGCCGGCTCCGCCTCCGGCCTGGTCAACACGGTGAACCAGCTGGGCGTGGCGCTCGGCCTCGGCCTGACCTCGGTGGCCTTCTTCGGCGTGGTCGACGGTGCGGCGCCGGCCGAACTCGCCGACGGCCGGGCGTTCACGGCCGCGTTCACCGCCTCGCTCTGGTGGGTGGCCGGCGGCCTGCTGCTGGTGTTCCTGCTGATGGGGGCACTGCCGAAGCACCGCCCGCGGACGGCCGGGCAGGACGCCGGCGGCGAGCGGGACGGGGCCGTCCGCACGGAGGAGGAGCCGGCGCTGATCGGCTGAGACGTCGAGCGGTTTGCCTCTGGGGCAAATTTCTTGCCCGGCAGGCACGACGGGTGTGGACTGGTCGCATGACGGACGACCAGGAGGTCGCGGGCCTCGGCGCGCGACTGCGCGAGCACCGGACGGCCGGGCGGCTGACCCTGGAGGGCGCTGCCGCCCGGGTCGGCCTCTCCCCAGCCTATCTGTCGCGGTTGGAGACCGGGCGGCGGCAGCCCTCGCTGCCCGTGCTGCTCGGTCTCGCCCGTGCCTACGGCACCACCGTCTCCGGGCTGCTCGGCGAGCAGCCCGGAGAGCCCGACCCGGTGGTCCGCGGCGGCGCCATCGAGCCCGGGCTGGCCGGCGGCTGGGGCTACCGGCGGGCCGGCGCGCCAGGCCGCGCCCTGCAGGCACTGCGCGTCCAGGTGCCGCCGAGCGTGCAGGACGCCGTCGTCCGGGTGCACCCCGGCGAGGAGTGGCTCTACGTGCTGCGCGGGCGGCTGAGGCTCACCCTCGGCGAGAACGTCCACCACCTCGACGAGGGCGACTCGGCGCACTTCGACTCGCTCACCCCGCACTGCATCGCCGCCGACACGCCCGGCGGGGTCGAGCTGCTGTTCCTGCACACCCTGCTGCAGAGCCCCGGCGGCGACCTGTGCCTCGGCGACGCACCCCGGATCTGACCGGCGTTCGACCGGCCCGACACCCCAGGAGGACGGACATGAGCAAGCCCACCACCACCGACGCCGGCCGGCGCACCGACCGTCGGGTGCTGATCCGCGCCTCGATCTACATGGTCGCCACGCACGTCTTCGCCGGCTTCGTCATCCTGCTCTTCGAGATCGGCTCCCGGAAGAACGGCTGACGGCGCCTCACGGCCCGGGCGCCGAGAGCCGGATCAGGGTGCAGAGCGCGTCCAGGGCGGGCTCGAAGGCCCGGTCCGACGGGGTGCCGTAGCCGATCACCAGGGCCGGCGGGCGCTCCGGCTCCGGGCCCGCGGACGGGGTCCGGCACCAGCCCAGGGTGTTCAGCGAGAGGCCCAGCCAGGCGGCCTGCCGGCGCAGCTCCTCCTCGTCCAGCGAGCCGGGCGGCAGCTCCAGCACCGCGTGCAGCCCGGCCGCGATGCCGGTGACCCGGACCTCCGGCGCCCGCTCCGCCAGCACCGCCACCAGCCGGTCGCGCCGCCGCCGGTACTGCAGCCGGCTGCGCCGCACGTGCCGGTCGTAGGCGCCGGAGGCGATCAGCTCGGCCAGGGTCAGCTGGTCCATCACCCCGGACTGGCCGTCCGCCAGCTCCTTGCGGCGGGCCACCGGGCCGACCAGCGCGGCCGGCAGCGCCAGCCAGCCGATCCGCAGGCCCGGCGCCAGGCTCTTGCTCACCGTGCCCGCGTGCACCACCCGCTCCGGGTCCAGCGCCTGCATCGCGCCGACCGGCTGGCGGTCGTAGCGGAACTCCCCGTCGTAGTCGTCCTCCACCACCAGCCCGCCGCTCTCCCGCGCCCAGGCGACGGCGGCCGCCCGCCGGGCGGCCCGCAGCGGCACCCCGGTGGGGAACTGGTGCGCCGGGGTGAGCACCGCCGCCCCGGCGCCGGTGCCGGCCAGCAGGTCGGTGCGGGCGCCGCCGGCGTCCAGCGGCAGGGCCGCGGTGGCCAGGCCCTTGGCGGACAGCACCTCCAGCTGCGGCGGCAGCCCGTACTCCTCGACCGCGACGGTGCCCACCCCCTGCTCGCGCAGCACCTCGCAGAGCAGGCCGAGGCCCTGGGTGTAGCCGGCGCAGACGAGCAGCCGCTCCGGGTCGGTCCGCACGCCGCGGACCCGGGCGAGGTAGCCGGCCAGGGCGCGTCGCAGCTCGATCCGGCCGCGCGGGTCGGTGTACCCGAAGGCCTCGTGCGGGGCGGTGGCCAGGGCCCGGCGGGCGGCCGCCAGCCAGGCGGAGCGCGGAAAGCGCGAGACGTCCGGACGGCCCGGCATCAGGTCGTGCCGGACGGCCGGGGTGCGCGGCGCCGGGGAGGCGGGGGCCGGCACGGACGGGGTGCCGCGGTCCGCCACCACCGTGCCCGAGCCCTGCCGGGAGGCCAGCCAGCCCTCGGCCGAGAGCTGGGCGTACGCCTCCGCAACGGTGTTCCGGGCGATCCCGAGGTCCCGGGAGAGCTCCCGGGAGGACGGCAGCCGGGTGCCCCGGGGCAGCCGCCCGGTGCGGACGGCCTCGCGCAGGGCGTCCTCCAGGGCGGCCCGCAGGCCCAGGCCCCGGGATCGCCCCGCGGTCAGGTCGAGGTGCAGGTCGCCGCCGAAAGTGGCCCAGGATTCCATACCGCCAATGAACCACACCCGCGGGCCACTTCGCTCCTAGCGTAGGACCCATGACCACCAACGAGACTGCCTACGTCCCCGCCCCCGTCCAGCGGATCTCGCTGCCCGAGCAGGCCGCCGGCTTCTACCGCGCCATGATCGACCTGGACCGCGCCGCCCGGGCCGGGATCGAGCCCGCGCTGGCCGAGCTGGTCAAGATCCACGCCTCGGCGATCAACGGCTGCGCGTTCTGCCTGGACATGCACACCACCGACGCCCGCAAGGGCGGCGAGCAGGAGCACCGGCTCGCCACCCTGCCGGCCTGGCGCGAGGCGCCCTGGTACACCGCCCGCGAGCGCGCCGCCCTCGCCCTCACCGAGGCCGTCACCCTGGTCACCCAGGGGCACGTGCCGGACGCCGTCTACGACGAGGCCGCCAAGCACTTCGACCAGCAGGAGCTGGCGCAGCTGATCGCCCTGATCATCGCGATCAACTCGTGGAACCGGATCGCCATCACCTCCCGGCTGAGCCCGGCCCCGAAGCAGGCCTGAGGGTCGGTCCCGGAGGTGTCCGGCCGCCGATCCGGGGCAGCCGTAAGCCATCTCACAGTCCGTCGGGCCCGGTCCGGTGGGGACCGGGCCCGCGGAGCCCCTATATTTGAACTGACTGGTCAGTTCAAAAACGGGGGAGGGGCGCCATGGCCGACCGGAACACCACCGGGGCCGCCGTCCGCGCCGAGGCGTTGTCACTGCGCGGAGCACGGGGCTGGGTCTACCGGGACGTCGGATTCGAGGCGCCACCCGGCGCCCTGGTCGCGCTGGAGGGCGAGGCCGGCACCGGCCGCACCTCCCTGCTGCTGACCCTCGCCGGACGGATGCGCCCCACCGGCGGCAGCGCCGCCGTCGACGGCCTCGAACTGCCCCGGCACGCCGCCAAGGTCCGCCGGATCGCCGCCCTCGGCCCCGTCCCCGGCGTCAACGAGCCCGACCCGGCGCTCAGCGTCGCCGCCCACCTGCGCGAACAGCTCCACCTGCACGGACGCCCGTTCGCCCCCCTGGTGCGCCGCGGCACCGACCGGCGGGCCGCCGAGGCGCTCGCCGCCGCCGGCCTCGACCCCGCGACCCTCCCCGAAGGGCTGCACACCCCCGCCCGGGAGCTCGGCGCACTCGACCGCCTGCGGCTCTCGACCGCGCTCGCCCTGATCGGCGGGCCCCGGCTGCTCTGCGCCGACGACATCGACGACCGCCTCGACGACACCGCCCGCGGCGCCGCCTGGCAGCTGCTCCGCGACGTCGCCGACCGCGGCACCACCGTGCTGGCCACCACCACCGACGCCGGACGCGCCGCCGGCCTCGCCGACCTGATCGCGCGCACCACCCGCACCGACGATCCCGCGGGGACCGCCGCGGCACCCGAGGAGGAGGCCGCCGATGCGCGCGCTTAGCCTGGCCCGCCTGGAGTTCGGCCGCTTCTCCCGCGGCCGGCTGCCCCGCGCCGCGATGGCCGCCCTGCTGCTGCTCCCGCTGCTCTACGGCGCGCTCTACCTCTGGTCGTTCTGGGACCCGTACGGCCGCCTCGACAAGCTGCCGGTCGCCCTCGTCAACGAGGACCGCGCCGTCACCGTCGAGGGCAACCGGGTCGACGCCGGACACGACCTGACCGCCAGGCTCCGGCAGAGCCACACCTTCGACTGGCAGGAGACCACCGCCGCCGACGCCGAGAAGGGCCTCGC
This sequence comes from Kitasatospora sp. NPDC007106, assembly GCF_040634455.1. Classification (NCBI taxonomy): domain Bacteria; kingdom Bacillati; phylum Actinomycetota; class Actinomycetes; order Kitasatosporales; family Streptomycetaceae; genus Kitasatospora; species Kitasatospora sp. NPDC007106. The sequence goes on along the minus strand of NZ_JBEYFP010000034.1, from coordinate 7,030 downwards.
CACCGGCCGCTACTACCTGACCCTCACCGTCCCCGCCGGCTTCAGCGCCGGCATCGCCAGCAGCAACGGCGACCACCCGGAGCGCGGCACCCTCCAGGTGCGCACCAACGACTCCAACAACTACGTCGTCGGATCGATCTCCAAGACGGTGTTCGGGGAAGTCCGGGCCGCCGCCAGCGCCAAGGCCTCCGCCGGGTTCTACGACAAGATCTTCCTCGGCTTCTCCGACCTGCACGACCGCACCGCGCAGGCCGCCACCGGAGCCCACCAGCTCGCCGACGGTGCCAACCGGGCCCACGACGGCTCGGCGAAGCTCGCCGACGGCACCGCCCGCGCCAAGGACGGCACCGAGCAGCTCGCCGCCGGCGGCCGCGACGCCCGCACCGGCGCCGCCGACCTCGCCAACGGCCTGGACAAGGCCAAGCAGGGCAGCAGCAGCCTCGACGACGGCATCGCCCGGATCGACGACAGCCTCGCCCGACTGACCACCGGCGCCCGGCAGGTCGCCGACGGCACCCAGCAGCTCACCGACGAGGTCGACCCGCTGGCCCGCAAGATCTCCCCGGTGCTGCACACCTACCCGGAGCAGATCCGCACCGCCGCCCGGCTCACCGCCGAGGCCGCCGCGAAGCTCTCCACCGACCTGAAGGACCTGCCCGCCCGCTCCGCGGCCGTCCTCGCCGACGCCCGCAAGGTGTCCGGCGAGATCGACGCCAGGTACGCCCGGGACTGCCCCGGCGGCACGCCCGCCCCGGGCCACGACGCCGGCGACTGCCGGGAGGACGCCGAGCTCTCGAAGATCGGCCACCGCCTGGTCACCGCCGCCGAGGACACCGACGCCCTGATCCACCGGGCGACGCCCAAGCTGGACGAGGTCGCGGCCTACGCCGACGACGTGCAGAAGGCCGCCCAGAAGCTCGCCGACCCCGACCTCGCCGCGAAGTTCGACGCCAAGGTCGCCGACCTGCACCGCCTCGACGACGGCGCCCACGCGGTCGCCGACGGCGCCGCGAAGATCAAGCAGGGCACCGCCGCCGCCCTCACCGGCATCCGCGGCCTCGACAGCGGCCTCGGCCGCCTCGACGACGGCGCCCACCGCCTCTCCGGCGGCATCTACCGGCTCTCCACCGGCATGGCCGACCTCGACTCCGCCACCGGACAGCTCGCCGACGGCGCCGCCCGCCTCGACGACGGCCTCGGCACCCTCGCCGACGGCTCCGGCCGGCTCGCCGCCGGACTGCAGGACGGCGCCGCGAAGATCCCCGACTACACCGACGGCCAGCGCGCCGCCCGGACCGCCGCGATGAGCGACCCCGTCGCCCTCGCCCGGCAGGAGCTCAACAAGGCGCCCAACTACGGCACCGGCTTCGCCCCGTACTTCGTTCCGCTCGCGCTGTGGGTCGGCGCGATGGTGACCTACATGCTGATGCGCCCGCTCGGCCCGCGCGCCCTCGCCGGCAACGCCCCCTCCTGGCGGGTGGCACTGGCCGGCTGGCTGCCCGCCGCCGCGATGGGCCTCGCCCAGGCCGCCGCGCTGATCGGCGTGCTGCACTGGGGCCTCGGCCTGCAGCCGGAGCGGACGGCCGGCCTGCTCGGCTACCTCGCGCTCACCGTGCTCTGCTTCACCGCCCTGATGCAGTGGATCAACGCCCGGTTCGGCCCGGCCGGCCGGCTGCTCGCCCTCGCCCTGCTGATGCTGCAGCTCACCTCGGCCGGCGGCACCTACCCGGTCGAGTCCAGCCCCGGCTTCTTCAACGCGATCCACCCCTTCCTGCCGATGACCTACGTGGTCGCCGGACTGCGCAGGCTGATCAGCGGCGGCGACCTCACCGTCGTGTGGACGGGCAGCGCCGTGCTCGCCGCCTTCTGGGCCGGCGCGCTCGCGCTCACCGTGCTGACCGCCCGCCGCCGCCAGGTCTGGACGCTCTCCCGGCTGCACCCGGAGCTGTCCCTCTGACACTCCGCAGGACCCTGCCGGGCGCGCGGTACGATCCGCGCGCCCGGCATTCTTCGTTCCCCACCCACCCGGCGCCCGTCGGCGTCGGCGTCCCCCACCCTCCGGAAGCACCCATGAGCCAACGCCGCAGCGCGACCCGGCAGAAGCTGTACGAGGCCGCCGTCACCCTCATCGCCGAGAAGGGCTTCTCCGCCACCACCGTCGACGAGATCGCCGAACGCGCCCAGGTGGCCAAGGGCACCGTCTACTACAACTTCGCCAGCAAGACCGAGCTGTTCGAGGGCCTGCTCAAGCACGGCACCGGGCTGCTCACCGACTCGCTGCGGGAGGCCGCCGAGGGCAGACCTCCGATGGAGGGCCTCGACGCGATGATCCGGGCCGGCCTGGTCTTCATCGCCGCCTACCCGTCCTTCGCGCAGCTGTTCGTCGCCGAGACCTGGCGCACCAACCGGGCCTGGCACGAGTCGCTGCGGATGATGCGCGACAGCGCCGTCGCCGTGGTCGCCGCCGTGCTCGACGAGGCCGTCGGCGAGGGCCTGCTCTCGGACGACCTCGACACCCAGCTGATCGCCTCGGCGCTGTTCGGCATGGTGCTGGTGGTCGCCCTCGACTGGCTGGCCTTCCAGCCCGACCGCAGCCTCGACGACGTGCACGCCGCCCTGGTCCGCCTCGTCCACGGCCGCATCACCCCGGCCTAGGAGTTCTCTTCGAAGGGCGCTCGGACGGTCGGTTCAAGGGCGCGTGGGGGTATCTCCCGGCCGAAGGCTGGGGGAGAACTGCGCGATTCGGATGCGGCTCACCGTACGAACCAGGGCCTTGCCCGAATTCGTCACGATGCCCAGCCCCGGACTGCGCAGTTCCCCGCGCCCCTGAACCGCCCCCGAGTGCCCCTCGGAGACCACCCCTGGCGGGTCCGGACGGCGTCAGCCGATCCGCACCGGCAGCTTCCGCACGCTGTTGGAGACGAACGAGGCGATCGGCTCGGGGGCCGGACCGTCCGCCGCCACCAGGGTCGGGTAGCGGCCGAACAGCCCGCGCAGCGCCGTCTCCGCCTCCAGCCGGGCCAGCCCGGCGCCCAGGCAGAAGTGCGGCCCGTGCCCGAAGGACAGGTGCCGGGACGGTGCCCGGGTGACGTCGAACCGGTCCGCCTCCGGGTGGTGCCCCGAGTCCCGCCCGGCGGCCGCGTACGAGGCCAGCAGCGCCTCGCCGCGGCGGATCAGCACCCCGCCGACCTCGATGTCCTCGGCCGCGTAGCGCAGCGGGAACTGGCCGACCGGCGAGTCGTAGCGCAGGGTCTCCTCGACCACCGCCGACCAGGTGGCCTTCCCGTCCAGCACCAGCCGCAGCTGGTCCGGGTGGGCCAGCAGCGCCCGCACCGCGTTGGTGATCAGGTTCAGCGTGGTCTCGTGCCCGGCGACCAGCATCAGCAGCAGGGTGCCCACCAGCTCCTGCTCGGAGAGCCGGTCTCCCTCCTCGCGGGCGGCGATGAGGTCGGTGGTGAGGTCGTCGCCCGGCTTCTCCCGCTTGGCGGCGATCACCGAGCCGAGCAGCGCGAACAGGCCCTGCTGGGCGGCGATCGCGGCCTGCGGGGTCGCCGAGCTGGACACCAGGGTGTCGGACAGCTCGTGCAGCTCGTCCTGCTGCGTCACGTCCAGGCCGAGGAGTTCACCGATGACCTGCATCGGCAGCGGGTAGGCGAAGTGCTCCCGCAGGTCGAACTCGCCCTCCAGGCCGGCCAGTCCGTCGAGCAGCCGCTCGGCACGGGCCTCGACCGCGGGCGCCAGCTCGGCGATCCGGCGCGGGGTGAACGCCTGGGTGACCAGGCCGCGCAGCCGGCGGTGGTCGGCGCCGTCCGCGGTGACCATGCCGGGTACCGTGACGAAGTTCAGCAGCGGCCAGCCCTCGGGCAGCCGGCCCTCGCGGAAGGTCGTCCACAGCTGCGCGTTCTTGCCGACCCGCGGGTCCGCGAGCAGCTCCTGCAGGGTGTCGTGGTGGGTTATCGCCCAGACCACCACCCCGCCAGGGAGTTCCACCAGGACCGCCGGCCCGGCCTCCCTGAGCCGGGCGTTCTCGGTGTGCTGGTCGCGTCCGAAGGGGTCGAGTCTGACGGGGGCGGGACGGTCGGCGGTGTCCATGTCGGCCTTTCGGACGCGGCGGGGCGGGGCGGGGAGAACGCGCTGTACAGCACCGGCAGGTCGACCAGGGCGCGCGACCAGGGCGACGGCCGCCACTTCAACTCGGCTGCCGGGACGGCGAGCTGCAGGTCCGGAAGCCGGTGCAGCAGGGTCTCGACGGCGGTCTCGACGATCAGCCGGGCCGGGTGCTGGGCCGGGCAGACGTGCCGGCCGGCGCCCCAGGCGAGGTGCGCCCGGTTGCCGCCGATGCCGTCCGGGCCGTGCACCGCGGGGTCCGCGTTCGCCCCGGCGAGGCCGAGCACCAGCATGTCGCCGGCGCTGATGTACTGGCCGCCGAGCACGGTGTCGCCGGTCGCCCACCGGCCGGGGAAGTTCTGCGTCGGCGGGTCCCGCCAGAGCACCTCGTCCAGGGCGTCCGAGACGCTGAGGCGCCCGCCGGTCAGCGTGGAGCGGAAGCGGCGGTCGGTCAGCAGCAGCCGCAGTGCGTTGCCCGTCCAGTTGATGGTCGTCTCGTTGCCCGCGACGAGGATCACCACCAGGTGGTGCACCGCCTCCTCGTCGGTCAGGCCCGCCTGGTGCGCCAGCAGCCAGGAGGTGAGGTCGGCGCCGGGCTGCTCGCGGCGGCGCCGCACCAGGTCGACCAGGATCGCCTGGAACTCGGCGTTGGCCCGCACCGACTTCTCGCTGCTGTCCACGAAGTGGCTGATCAGCTCGATCAGGTGGGGGCCGGCCTCGGCGGGCAGGCCGAGCAGCTGGGTGAAGACCAGCAGCGGCAGCCGGCGGGCGTACTGGGCGATCAGGTCGGCGGTGCCGTCCGGGCCCCAGCCGTCGATCAGCGCGTTGGCCGCCGCCTCGGTGGTGGTGCGCAGCTGCCGGTGGTCGATCCTCGACAGCGTGTCGGCGACGGCCGAGCGGAGCCGCTGGTGCTCGGCGCCGTCCAGGTTGAGCAGGGTGGGCCGCCAGGCGGTCATCGGCAGCAGCCGGGAGTCCGCGGCCAGCCGGCCCTCCCGGGCGACCCGCCAGCGCCGCGAGTCCTTGGAGAACAGCGCCTCGTTGCGGGTGAGTTCGAGCAGCTCGGGATAGCCGAGGACGAGCCAGGCCTCGACGCCCGGCTCCAGCTCGATCGGGGCGACCGGCCCGTACTGCTCGCGGAGCCGGGCGTACAGGCCGTGCGGGTCGTCGGAGACCGCCGGGCCGTACAGCGGCGCGGGGCGGCCGCCGCCGGCCCGGTGCATCGGGCAGCCGGGCGGCGGCACCGGGTCGGTCTCCGGCAGGGGGCTGGTCATGGCTGGAGCTCCAGTACGGCGGTGGCGTGCAGATGGGCGACGAAGTCGATCAGCACGTCGTAGGCGGCCTGCCGGTCGCGGGCGTCGCAGTGCAGGATCGGCACGTCGGGCAGCAGGTCGAGCGCGTCGCGCAGCTCCTGCTCGGAGTGGCGCACGGTGTCCGGGAAGACGTTGACCGCCACGGCGAACGGGATGCCCTGTTCCTCCAGTTGGCCGAGCACGTCGAAGCTCTCGCCGATCCGGCGGGTGTCCACCAGGGCGATCGCGCCGAGCGCACCGCGCGAGAGGTCCTCCCACAGCGGCCAGAAGCGCTGCTGGCCCGGGGTGCCGAAGAGGTAGAGCGCGAGCTGCGGGTTGAGGGTGATCCGGCCGAAGTCGAGGGCGACGGTGGTGGTGGTCTTGCCCGTCCGGCCGGTGAGGTCGTCGATGCCGACGCCGGCCGCGGTCATGGTCTCCTCGGTGCGCAGCGGCGCGATCTCGCTGAGCGACCCGACGAGGGTGGTCTTGCCGACGCCGAAGGGCCCGGTGACGAGGACCTTGACGGCGCCCTGCACGGTGGAGGGCAGATAGGACGGTTCAGCGGAGTTGGCGGAGGCCAACGAGCACCTCCTCGAGGAGCGACGTGGGCAGGCGGTCGGCCTGCGGGACGTCCGGCGACCGGTGGACGGCGGTCGCCGGGGGCAGGACCTGGACGGCGCCGAGGTCCCAGAGATCACCGACCAGCACCTTCACCACGCTGAGCGGCAGGTGCAGGTGGGCGGCGATCTCGGCGATCGCGAGCAACCGCCCGCAGAGCGCCAGGATGCGCTGGTGTTCCCGGTTGAGCTCGGCCTCGCCGAGGTCCGCCCCGGGCACGGTGGAGACCAGGCTCTCCAGTGCCAGGACGTTCCGGCTGGGCCGGCTCCGGCCGCCCGTGATCACGTACGGCCGGACCGGGCCGCTCACCGCGCGTCCCCGGCCGCCTGCTCGATCCGGGGCGGACTGGTCAGGTGGGTGCCGATCCGCTCGACCATCACCTGCATCTGATAGGCCACCAGTCCGGCGTCGACCGCCTCGCCGGTCACCACCGCGAGGTGTGCGCCGGCCCCGGCGGCGACGATGAACAGGTAGCCGCCGCCGTACTCGACGACGATCTGCCGGGTCGCACTGCCCGGTCCGCCGAAGCCCTGCGCCACGCCGCGGGCGAGCGACTGCAGCCCGGAGCAGGCGGCGGCGAGCCGTTCGGCGTCGTCGCGGCCGATCTTGGCACTGCGGCCGATCTCCAGCCCGTCGTTGGACACGACGACGGCGTGCCGCACCTCGGGCACGGCGACGATGTCCGCGAGAAGCCAGCCGAGATCAGGATTGGTGGTCATAGAACTCTCCTGCGCGCAGGGGGTGTTGGGGGGAGGCGGGAAGCGTCCCGGCCGGCCCGGGGGCGGGCTCGGCCGGAGTTCCGTGCTGCTGGTCCTGCTGGTGCTGCGGGTTCTGCTGGTCCTGGGCGGTACGGCCGGTGGCCGACCGGCCGCTGGCGGTGCCGGCCTGGAAGAGCGCCATGAAGGCCTGCGCCTCCCGGGCGGAACGCTGCGGCACGGCGGCGGCGGGCTGCTCGGTGGCGTGCCGTCCGGGCGCGGGCGGCGCGGCCCGGCGGCGGTTGGTGCGGCGCGGGAGCG